>CAYTNP010000001.1:0-7131 GCA_964439165.1 uncultured Nitrosopumilaceae archaeon
GAGAAAAAGGTCCACAAGGTCCACAGGGAATTCAAGGTCCACAAGGTGAACGTGGCCCAACTGGTCCAATAGGATCAATTGGTGAACAAGGTGGTGTTGGAGAACAAGGTCCAATCGGTCCACCTGGTCCAAGAGGTCCACCTGGTCCACCTGGAGAAAAAGGTCCAGCTGGCGGAATGTCTTCAGAACAAAAAGCAATCTTCAAAGAACTATTAGAAATTCTTACAACTAAAAATATTATTTCTACTGAAGAACAAATTAAATTAATGAGTTATCTTTACTGATTATTTTTTAATTAATTTTGTTTTGATTAAAATTCTAAATAATTTTAAAAATATTTTTGATTTTAATTAATAATTTAGAAAAAATATTTTGTTTATAGTTGACACTGTTCTGAAATTTAAAAAGAGAAAACAATTCGTCGTCTAAATGACGATTGTTAGTTTGACGAGATTATCGTCTTTTTGCTGCCCTTCTTTTTGGGGCTGCTCTACGTTTTGCTGCTTTTCTTTTAGGAGCTGCTTTTCTCTTTGGAGCGGCTTTGCGTTTTGCTGCTGCCTTTCTCTTTGGAGCTGCTTTTTTAGTTGCAGTTTTTCGTGTAGCTTTTCTTTTAGGAGCTGCTTTTTTTGTAGTTGATCTACGTTTAGTTGCAGCTTTTCTTTTTGTAGCCATGTTTGAAACGGCATTCTCATTGTTTTTCAGTGGTTAAACTAAACAAAGTTACACAAACTGATCACTATTTGTCAAGTAGTTTTTTCTCTTTTTTTTAATTATTTGATCGTAAATATTTCAAAATTTTTTTTAAATTATTGATCGTTACATTTTGTTTTGGAAAAAACTTTGTAAATCGATCATTTACGCATGTATTGTGGAATTATTTTCAATAATTAATTTTCATTTTGTTTTCTTTTTGTAAAATCTATTTTATAGAATTATTTTTTGATCTAGTTTGAAATTATTTTTTGTAATTATGTTCCACGTTTTTTAATAATTGTCAACACATCCTCATCTTGTAAAATATGTGTCAATCCTACTCTTTGACCTCCAAATTTTACACTTTTCCCCCATACTAACCCATATCTGAATTCTCTTTTCAATCTTCGATGAAGTTTGTTACAGATATCTTCAACAGTATCACTCTCTCTTGCAATAAGTGGTTCTTTGAAATCTGTTTCACCGCCTTTTGGTCTCATGTAAATTCTGATAAATTTTAATTTTTGATAGATTTTTTCTTTTAGAATTTCAATATTCATGTCTGAATTTGCAGACACTTCAATTACGTCCGATTTTATTTTTGTTTTTAAATCTGTTAAAAATTTCTTGTCTACTAAATCAATTTTGTTTAAAATTGTAAGTGCTTTTGAATAACTAATGTTTCCTGCAATGTAATCTGATAATTGTTCTGATGTAACATCTTCTCTAACTACTACTCTTGCACTTACAATTCCATAAAGATGTAAAATATCTTTTAGATGGTCAATTGAAATTTTTGTAAGTTTTACTTGTTGAGCAACTGCTATTCCTCCCATTGATGCTTTTTCAATTGTAAGATTTGGTGGCAATTGATTTAATCTAATTCCTATGTTCCCTAACTCATTAACCAACACATCTTCGTGATATGGTTGAAACACATCTAAAACAAGTAATACTAAATCAGCTGTTCTTGCAACTGACAATATTCTTTTTCCTAGTCCTTTACCTGTAGATGCCCCTTTGATAATCCCTGGAAGATCTAATAGTTGGATTTTTGCACCTCTGTACTCCATCATTCCTGGAACTACTGTTAATGTAGTAAACTGAAATGCCCCAACAGTTGATTTTGCCCCTGTCATTTTATTGAGCAATGTGGATTTTCCAACACTGGGTAATCCGATAAATACCACCGTTGCATCACCACTTCTTCTTACATCAAATCCATCCTGTTTCATCCCTGATTTTTTTGTGACGTCATCTTCTTGCTCTCTTTTGAGCTTAGCAATTTTTGCTTTGAGTAAACCCAAATGTTTCTCAGTTGCTTTGTTGATCTGAGTTCTTGCCATTTCATCTTGAATGGCTTTGATTTTTTCAGGAATTCCCAATACTGTTCAATTCCTACAATTTCTTTTCAAATAAAACCGTATTACTTTTCTTACGCAGCAAATATTATTTAGTTCAAAAAACCATTTTTGTGAAAAAGAGAACATTTGCAGTGGATATTGATGGTTCTATAACTGAAAACGGTGGTGGGCGAATTCATTTAGATGCCCTTGAAGCACTTAGACGTCTTACAAACATGGGGCATGATGTTATTTTTGTAACTGGACGTTCTTCAGTTGAAGCATATCTTCTTTCAGTATTTGGTGGCACCACAAAAGTTGCTGTGGGTGAAAACGGTGGTTGTATTGCATTTGATTCAAATGATCATCTTTTGCTAGGTGACATTAAAGAATGCAAAAATGCTTTTGAAATAATAAAAAGTAACATCGACAATGTTGTAGAAAAACCTGTTTTTACTAGACTGACTGAAGTTGTACTTGAAAGAACATTTGATTTAGAACTTGCTAAAAAAATTCTATTAGAACAAAATGTTGATGTTAAATTGTCTGATAGTCAATACGCATTTCACATTAATTCGCCTGGAATTGACAAGGGTACTGGTTTTTCAAAAATTATGGATAAATTTTCTATTTCTTCTAATGATGTAATTGCAATTGGTGATAGTGCTACTGATGTTCCTCTTTTCAAAGTGGCAAAAACTAGTGTTGCATTGGGTAATGCATCTGAGAGCGTAAAATCTGAAGCAACAATGACTGTTTCAGCACCTGCTGGCGATGGTGTTCTTGAAGCATTAGATAAATTAGCACCTAAATTATCTGAGATATAATCATGACATTTCAATCTATTTTAGATGAGATTCAAAATAATCTCAATAAGGTTCTCTCTGAGATGGACGTTTCAGAGGTTGATTTTTCAGTAGAGCCTGCAAAACCAGGATTTGGGGATGTCAGTACTAATATTGCATTTTTACTTGCAAAACAACTAAAAAAAAGCCCTAAAGATATTGCAGAATTATTTTCTGAGAATTATAACAAATCTACACATACTTTGGTTGTAAAATCTGAGGCACATCCCTCCGGCTATCTTAACTTTTTTGCAAATTGGGAAAAATTAAGTCAGTTAATTTTATCTGAATCAAACTTAGACACATTTGGTTTTGTTGAATTGGGAAACAAATCAACAATTGTAGTTGAACATACCAGTGTTAATCCAAACAAAGCATTACACATTGGTCATATTAGAAATATAATAATTGGCGATACAATTTCTAGAATATTACGAAAAGCCGATTACAATGTTAATGTTTTAAACTATATTGATGATTCGGGATTACAAGTAGCAGATATTTTACTTGGGTTTACTCATCTTGGATTCTCACAAGATCCTCCCGATGGAAAAAAATTTGATCATTATTGTGGTGATGATGTCTATGTTAAGACCACTCAAAAATATGAAGAAGATTCTAGTCTTGAAGAAATTAGAAAAAATGTTTTAAAAGATCTTGAAGATGAATCTTCTGAGATTGCTAAACTTGGAGATGTTGTAACAAGAAAAGTTCTTGCAAATCAATTAGAAACCTGTTGGAATCTTTCTGTAACTTATGATTGTCTAAATTTTGAATCTCAAATAATTCGTTCTGGATTGTGGTCAAAAATCTTTGAAAAACTAAAAGAGATGAAATTAGTTGAATTTGAAAATGATGGGAAAAATGCACAATGTTGGGTTATTCGTGGAGATGGAAAAGAAGAAGACAAGGTAATTGTGAGAAGTAACGGTGTTGCAACCTACATTGCAAAAGACATTCCATATGCTGCCTGGAAATTAGGTCTTTTAGAAGATCCATTTTACTATGAAAAATACCCTGCATCTCAACCTGGAACTCATGAATTATGGCAAACAACTCTGAATTCTGATGGTTCTAAAGAAAATTTTACTGGGCAAAAAGTAATCACCGTAATTGACTCTCGTCAGGCAAGATTGCAAAAAATCGTGACTGATTTAATGGGTAAATTCAAGTCTGCCCCTGATGCATATTCTCATTTGGGTTATGAGTCTGTTACTTTGAGTTCTGATACTGCAAAAACATTGGGTTTGGAAACAGATGGAAAACAAGCTCAAATGTCTGGAAGAAAAGGACTCTATGTCAGTGCTGACTCTGTTTATGATTTGTTAAAGGAGAAAATTGTTGCTGAAACTACTAAGAGAAGACCTGAAATTGATTCTGCTGAGATTCAAAGAATTGCACATGATGTTTCTGTTGGAACATTACGTTATGAAATGATAAAACAAGATTTAGACAAGATAATTACATTTGATTTAACAAAATCACTTAGCTTAGAAGGCGATACTGCTCCTTACATCCAATACACTTTTGCACGTGCATCTAGAATTTTAGAAAAATCTGAACGAACGCCTTCTATTGATGTTGATTATTCTTTACTTTCTGAATCTTCTGAATTGGATTTAGTAAAAACAATTGGCTTGTTTGGAATTCATGTTAGGGATGCGGCCAATAATTTATCTCCAAAAGTTGTTGCAAGATATTGTCATGATTTGGCTGTTTCTTTCAACTCTTTTTATGAGAAAAACAAAGTGTTGGGTCTTGATGATGAGAATTTAGAAGATACTAGATTGTGTTTGGTTAATTCATTTAAAATGACTCTTGAGAAAGCACTTGATTTGTTAGGTGTTGTTGCTCCTAGTAGAATGTAATGTCCTAGAGAGAAAACATGTCTCTCCCTAGGGGTATTTTGATGAGTAAAACTCTTCAAAAATACCTTGGCGTGCAAACCAATTACCATTAACTATAATTTTTGAGTCAATAAACCCTTGTTTTTGATGTGAGTTTAGATTTTAGGCATACCCTGATAAGGTACTATGAAGAAATGTGAATTATGGCAAGAAAGAAAAAGGCAATAGAGAAAAAATACGAAAAACTAGGTTGTCATTGGCATTGTCCTTGTGATGCTTGCAAAGAGTATTAATATTTTAAAAAATCAGATTTAACCATACATTGATTTTTCAGTAGTTTCATCAGTGGTATTTTGTCCTGCAAAACCACTAAAATTAGCACGTAAAATTTTCTGAACATGTCCTGAAACTCTGGCAACATTATCCCATGTATTGTGAAATGACATTCTATTCAATTCCTGTTCATCTACATGTGAAAAAATTGCTAGCCCTACAATGCTTTCTTTGTCTTTAATCCATTGATGACCTACGTTACAAATTGTACAAATTTGACTGATCTCCATGATTGCTTTTGAGAATGCAGGATTTTTCATGATTAGTAATTTTGAATCATCTGGTGGGAATCTCATATTTACATTGAGATGAATTCTATCGTCTCTGTTTGAATTTTTACTTACAATCACATTTGCCCCCACTCTGAATTGCCATTCTATTGCTTGACTTTTTTCTCTAATTTTTTGCGTTTGATCTTCATAATTGATTTTGGTAATTTTGATAAAATCTTCTACCATTGATTTCATTTCTTCAGATGTTTTTACCATGAGTCAATTCCTATATTGTTCAATATATGCATGCTAATAAAAAAATGAATCAGTGGCTGTGTCCACAACCACAGGAATCATGACCATGACTTCCTTGTGATTCTTTTCCATCACATCTGGAACATTTGTCTTTACCCATTGGAGAAAAGAAGCTAATTCCACATGATACGCATTTTTGATTTGCCATGGAACTTGTAGAAAATCTACTGTATTTATTGAATACGTATGTTTTATCGAGAATATTCTTTATTGGCCAGATGGTCTGGCATTTCCTGCCTCACTTGATTCATCATTCTTTTTGAATACTCTATACTCTCCAATAATTGAATCACATTTTTCACAGGTATATTGACCTCTTTCAACTAGAATCAAATTATCTGCAACTTGCTCATTAGGACTTTCTTCTAATTGTAATTTAGGTGGATTGTCAAATTCTAACTCACATTTTTTACAATAATGTTTTGAAATTCTTTCTGCTTCTAATTTGTCTGCTTTTGCCAAAAATAATTTCCCAACTCCTAAATCTGCTTTTTTTGCTTGCTCATCGGAGATATCTGCAATTACATATCCTCCTGATCCTTCTAGTTTATGCTCAGTCAATTTACAATGATGTTTCTTGTCTCATTAAAATATCATTTGTACGAAATACTCAAAAATTTGCTTTAAATTTCAAAAATACATCTGGTGTAAAATTAGGTTTTAAGATCGATACTGTTTTTGACCATTACCTTTGAATCTCTATCTGAAATACTAATGTCCTATGAGTTGTAAAGAGGGGTTTGTTCATCATTTTGCATGGTTTGAAATACTATCTTCTAAAAGATGCATTCATTGTGGTCACGAAGAATCTGACTAATTTCAAATCACTTTAAAATTTCATTTTTTTATTGTTTGTTGATGTCTGTTCCACAGTGTATGCAAAAATAAGACCCATTTGGAGACCAGTAATGTTCACATCCTGAATCATTCATATTTTAAATGACATTTTTGGTTCATTATTTCCTTAGATTGTAAACTTTGTACTAAAAGCAAAAAAATTTAGCTGTATTTGCTCTACAAAACAGTAGATTCTTATCTAAAATTTCTAGGCAAATTTTATGGATAAGATAAAAAATAACTCTCCTGTTCTATTCTACTTTAATCACTCAAAAAAATGGCTAATGAAAATCTCAAAAAAAGAGTCATTTCACACTCATATTGGAATTATCAAACACGCTGATGCTATAGGAAAAGAATATGGTTCTAGATTAATCACAAATAAGGACAAGTATGTCTACCTTCTCAAACCAACGATGTTTGATTATGTGATGAAAATTCAACATGGCACTCAAATTGTATATCCAAAAGATATTGGCTATATCATTGCTAGAGCCGGAATTGGTGATGGCCAAAAAATCCTTGAGATTGGAACTGGAAGTGGTTCATTAACATCGTTTGTTGCAAGTGTTGTAAAGCCTCGGGGACATGTTTACACTTTTGATGTTGATGAAAATTTTATGAAAATTGCAGAAAAAAATATCAAAAAAGCTGGAATGTCAAAGTATGTCACTCAACATAATTTGGATTTAAAGACTGAAAAGAA
>CAYTNP010000001.1:7231-13365 GCA_964439165.1 uncultured Nitrosopumilaceae archaeon
GAAAATGAATTTACTGATATAGAATCTACAGAACATATCATACGTACAATTGAAGCTAGAGAAGGAAAAACTAGACATTCTTTCCAAGGTATAGGACATACCACTTACTTGTGCTTTGCACGAAAAGCATTTTTTGATAGAGATGCCAAAAAACCTGTTAAAAAAACAACTACATCTAAAACCACAAAAACCAAAAAAAACAACTAAAACCACAAAAACTAAAAAAACATCAAAGAAATAGTCTCATTTTTACCTTGATTCTTTAAAACAAGATTTATTCATCGATTTTTTAAGACATATTGTATGGTTACAAAAAACCTATCTGTACCTTTAGTGAAAAAATTTATTCCTTCAAGAAAATCTTCTTCAAGAAAAGGAGACAATGGTATTGTTCTAGTTGTTGGGGGAAGCTACATTTACCATGGGGCCCCTATCTTATCTTCAATTGCAGCATTGCGTTGTGGAACAGACTTGGTTTATACTTGTGTTCCAAAAATCAATGTGACCTCTACACGTGCAATTTCTCCAAATCTGATTGTAATCCCTTTAGTTGATCAAAAATTAACTCGCGGTGCTGTAAACAAATTAGTTGGTGCAATACCTCGAAATTTGGATTCTGCAACAATTGGAATGGGTTTGGCAATTCAAGAGCGAAATTCTTTGTTGTTACTTGTACAATCTCTTTTAGATAGAGATGTTCGTTTGTCTCTAGATGCTAGTGCATTGATTCCTGAAGTTTTACCTTTACTCAAAAACAAAAATGTTGTAGTTACTCCTCATGCAGGTGAATTCAAACGATTGTTTGGTGAAGTGCCTCCAACTTCAAAAACTCAACGAATCAAACTAGTTGAAAAAAATGCAAAAGAACACGGTGTTACTATTTTGCTTAAAGGTTCTACTGATGTTATTTCAAATGGAAAAACTACCTATCTTTATGAGAAAAAAATCCCTGCCATGACTGTTGGTGGAACAGGGGATGTTCTTTCTGGTTTAGTTGCAGGACTATTATCTAAGAGTAGGAACACTTTGGAATCTGCCGCAGGAGCTGCTTTTATCAATGGACTTGCAGGAAAATCAGTTCAAAAAAGATTGGGATTGCATATGACTTCTATGGATTTGTTAGATGATATTCCTAGTGTTATGAAGCCTTTTGATAAAATTGTATGACTAGAATGAATTCTTTAAAGTACGTTGATTCTCATCTTGATGGATTAGTATCTGATCTTCAAACTCTGATTAGACAACCAAGTGTTTCTGCAAAAAATGAAGGAATTGAGGAATGTGCAAAGCTGGTACAAAAATTATTGAAAAAATCTGGAATAAAATCTGAAATTTTACGATTAAAAAAAAATATTGCACCCATTGTTTACGGTGAAGTAAAATCAAAACAAAATCCCCACAAAACATTGATGTTTTACAATCATTATGATGTTCAGCCTGCAGAGCCTTTTGATTTATGGGATGATCCTCCGTTTAGTGGCAAAAGAAAGGGTAACAAAATTTTTGGAAGAGGTGCAACTGATGATAAGGGTGAACTGATTACTAGAATCAAAGCAGTTGAAGCTTCTCTGAAAACAACGGGCGATGTACCATGTAATATCAAATTTGTAATTGAAGGAGAAGAAGAGACAGGCAGTGCACATATTGAAGATTATTTAAAAAAATTCAAAAAGAAATTTTCATGTGATGGAGTGATTTGGGAATTTGGATATGTTGATGCTAAAAACAGGCCAATAATTGGTCTTGGAATGAAAGGGTTACTTTTCGTTGAATTATCTGTATCTGAATCAATTAGAGATGCTCATTCTAGTTTGGCAGTTTTGATAAATAATCCTGCATGGAGATTAATTGATGCAATTAAAACACTTAGAGATTCTAATGGAAAAATTCTCATTAAAGATTGGTACAAAGAAGTTACTCCCTTCTCAAAAAAAGATTTAGAATTAATTAAAAAAGAACCTTTTGATGAAAATGTTTTCAAAAAAGAATTTGGAATAAAGTCCTTTGTTGGCGGGAAAAAAGGTATGGATGCAAAGAAGGCTATGATAGGTGATGCAACGTGTAACATAGCAGGTTTTATTTCTGGTTACACTGGGGATGGTGCAAAGACTGTTCTACCTGGAAAATCTCTAGTAAAAATTGATTTTAGGTTAATTCCTAAGATGAATCCAAAAAAGCAAATTATGAGATTAAAAAAACATCTCAAATCAAAAGGCTTCTCTGATGTAAAAATCAAAGTTTTTCATGGAGAGGCAGCAGCTAGAACAGATTCTTCTGATCCATTTGTGAATCAAGTAAAGATTGCAGCTGACAAATCTTTTGGAAAATCAATTCTTAATGTATCCAATGCTGGTACTGGACCAATGTATCCTTTTGTTGATATTTTAAAATCCCCGTGTATCTCTATTGGTAGTACCTATATGTTCTCAAGAATCCATTCTCCAAACGAATTTGCAAGAGTTGATTTGTTAAAAAAGACTACAAAATGCATGTGTTTGATAATGGAAAATTTTGGAAAAAATCAGTGAAGACATCTAGGAATTTTTTTGATGGCTTGAGCCAATGATATTCTTCCTGGACCTGCAATCATAATTACTAATGATGAGGCAAGTAAAATCAAATCTAGTTCTACTCCTCCCTTGCCTGTAATGCTTGATGCTCCTTTTACCATGAAGATGGCACCTAGCATAATTATTGAAATCAATGATGCAGATAATCTACTTAAAATTCCGATGATTAACAATATTCCTGGAACTAATTCTGCTAATGCGATAGGGATTTGCATTTCAGCTGGTAATCCCATGTTTGGTAAGTTTTCTGCAAATCCTGGATTGAATTTTGATATTCCGTGTAAAATAAAGATCACACCTATTGCAGATCTCAAACCCATGAAAACAACATCGTTTAGAATTTTTTCTCTAATTTCTGCTAAGGTCAATGTGAGTTCCTGATTTTTTCAGTATAATTATTTTGCCTGTTTCCCATGCGTAAAATGTAGAAAGCCCTTTATTATGCTGCAAAATTATTTGAAATATGTCAATGTATATGCCAGGAGCAACTGCTGTTGGAATTACTTTTGATGGTGGTGTAGTTTTTGCCAGTGAGAAAAGGATCGCATTTGGAAACTTTCTTGTAAGCAAATCTACAAAGAAAACATTTCCTATCACTCCTAAAGTAGGTGCAACTTGTGCCGGTCTTGTGGCTGATATGCAAATTCTTTCATTACAAATTGCAGCACTTGCTAAAATTAGAAAAATGGAACTAAAAAGAGATGTTCCTCCAAACACTGTCGCAAAAATGATGTCAAATATGATGTATGAAAGACGATATTTCCCATTATTGACTCAAGTTATTGTTGGTGGTGTTGTTGACAAACCAATTATGTACACTCTTGATCCTTTGGGTTCAGTTCTTCCTGATGAATATGCTGCAGTTGGAACAGGGGCTGAAATGGCTTTAGGTGTTTTAGATCCTCAATTCAAACCAAACATGTCTAAAGATGAGGCAATTGATTTGGCAAAACGTGCAGTTCGTTCAGCATCATTAAGAGATTCTGCAAGTGGAGATGGATTGGATGTACTTGTAATTACAAAAGACGGTACTGAAGAATATTCTGAAGAAATTAAATAATTTTAATCATAAATCGTTTTTCCAGTTTCCCAAAATTTATCTGAAATATAATGCAAGTTTTTTAAAACTTCTCCTTTGTCCATTTTTTCTAATTCTTCACTTGATACTACTGATTTTCCAACAGCTAAAAACTTTTGTTGGGATTCCTCGACAATACATACTAGTTTATCTTTTTCAAATTCTGAAAAGTTTTTGATTCCTGGTCTCATCAAATTTGCACCTTTACACATGAATTTTACAGCTCCCATATCGACTGTAACGTTTGGAAATCTTTTCAGTGTTTCAATTTCAGATAAAAACGGCAAATAATCATCCTCAACTTTTAATATTTTGATTCCTTTTCCTGTGATGATTTGTGCATCATCAGAAATTTCATGAACTTTGAGATTTTTAATCTTAGGAAATTCCATCCCCCATTGTTCAGTGATTGTTTTGATTAGAACATTTGTTTCACTCTTTGAAATGAGATTTGACTTCAAGTTCTTGCAATCTCTTGTCTAATGTCTAACAAATCTCTTAAAATTGAACTTGCTGTTTCAATTCCTCCTGCACCTCTACCGATGATTGTTTGGGTTCCTGAATGCTCTGAAGTAAATGCAATTGCATTTAGTGTTCCATTTACACATAATGGATCATCATTTGAAATCTCTTTTGGACCTACAACTAATTTTCCATCACATGATGCAATCAATTTTACTGAACAATTATTTTTGGCTGCTTTTTTGATATCTTCAGTTGTAACTTTTCTTATTCCTGTACAATCAATATCTGGTAATGTAACTTTCATTCCCATAATCCAGTTTGCAAGAATTACTAATTTTGCAGCAGCATCCAAACCATCCAAATCAAGTGATTCATCTGCCTCGACATACCCTTTACTTTGTGCATCTTTTAGTGCACTATCAAATGTTAATCCTGTTGTCATGTTTGATAAGATGTAGTTTGTTGTTCCATTGAGGATTCCTGCAAATGAGGTTATTCTTTCACCACTTAGGCTATTTTTTGCATAATCCAAAATTGGAGTGCCTCCCCCTACAGTCCCACTAAATTTGAACATTACTTGGTTGTATACTGCAAGTTCCATTAATGATGGAAATGCCAATGCTAAGGGGCCTTTATTTACTGAGATTACATGCATGCCTTTTTTCATTGCAGTAGTAATGTGTGTCATTCCTGGTTCTGCATCTTTGTAATTACTTGCAGTAGTTTCAATTAGTATATCTGCCTCGACATGTTTTAGCATCTCAATTCCTGTCATTGAATTTTTATTATTTGAATAATTTTTTACAGTACCTGTTTTTTTCTTAACATCTGCTAATTTTTGTAAATCTAATCCAGATGAGTCCACGGCACTACCTTTACTGTCGAAAACTCCTACTACTCTAGGTTTTAGACCATATTTTCCATAAAGATCCTCTGATCTTGAATCAAATAATTTAACTAAACTTTGCCCAACTACTCCAAACCCACAAAGAATTATTCTCAATTCCTTTCATTCCTTTTTGTGTTGTATTTGTTATTCATTTTATTTCCTCTTGATTTTTTTATCATTAATTCTGTTAATTAAATACGCTTTGTTATGTATTTGAGGCTATCATTTTTCAACATCTTTTTCATGTTGAAGTGAAATTGAATTAATACAATATCTGGAATTTGTTGGTTTTGGTCCATCATCAAACACATGTCCTAGATGTGCACCACATTTTTTACAGTTAACTTCTGTTCTGACCATTCCATATGATGAATCTGAAACATATTCTATTTTTTCATCATCTATTGGTTCCCAAAAACTAGGCCATCCTGAACCTGAATCAAATTTTGCATTTGATGAGAATAATTCTTCTCCACAACATGTACATTTGAATGACCCTTCAAGTTTACTTTGATTATATTTCCCTGAAAACGGTGGTTCTGTTCCATGATTTATGCAAATCTCAAATTGCTCTGGTGTGAGCTCTTTTTTCCATTCTTCAGGAGATTTTTTAATTTCTTCAGTCATTTTCTATACATTTATGATAAATGATTTTTTATTTTAATTTTTTTCGTTTTTCTTCAGTTCTTTTTTCTGATTCAAATCTTTCTAAATCGTATTCTTTCATATCTACAAATTTCATTATTTCACTTAACACTGGATGAACTTTATTGATTTGTTGATACATTTGTTGTGCAACCCGTCTATAATCAACATGTCCTTGTGGGACAGTTCTTAATTCAATCAAGTGGCATGCTTCTCTTAAGTTAAATTTCATAAAATATGGATAGTTGTATGCAAAATTAACAACATATTGTGATTGCTCTGGTAATTTTTTTCTGATTTTATCAAATGTCTCTTTAGTTTTGTTCATACAATCTTTGAAGTCTTTCTCAATTCCCAAAATTTTAATTTCATTTGGCATATTGTATCCATGATCAGTTGTTAGTAATTGTCTTTCAAGAGTTAATGCTCTATGTCTATGAAAGTCTCTGAACATTCCAAAATTATTACATAAATCAAATGTATAGTA
>CAYTNP010000001.1:13465-29881 GCA_964439165.1 uncultured Nitrosopumilaceae archaeon
AGAATATCAAGAGCTTTTGCTTTTGTTGAACCTTTGTAAATCATATTTGCAGATTTTATATCTGATTCATTTTTTAATTTAGAAAATGATTTTTCTTTATTGTCATTTGAATCTTTAAAACTATATTTTTCAATTGGATATTTTTCTCTAACATAGTTAACCATTGGTTCTATATTTTTAGAATAAATATCAAATGAAAAATTACAAGTCTCTTCATACAAATCTGCAAATTTTGATTTTTTAATTTCTGCATCTCTATAAAATCTGTATTTTCCATTTTCTTTTTTATTCCATGCAACATACCTTGATGATTTTTCTAAATATGATAATCCAATTCTTCTGTCTTCAATTTTCTTAACTGCAATATTTGATAATCCTTCAACTGCAATTTGTGCTTCTCCTAATTCTGCAACAGAATCATCTCCGTATTCTAAAAGAACTCTGTCGTAAAATTCTGCACCTCTGTTTTTATTTTTTAGAAACTCATCAAGAAAAATTCTTCTCATACTTTTGTCAGTTCTACTATATCTTGACATGAGAGCTCCTCTGTCAACTTGTCTTGGAGTAATTATTGCGAATACATTACCATCTGTGTTAGAGAAATGATCTGATAGAATCTTTTTTTCGTTACTTGAAAACTCTGACAATAATTATTTGCAGATTCCCAATTATTAATAGTCTATTTCTTTTTTCCAATTTGAATTAGATCGGGGCCTTTGTCTCTGTTAGTATCTTGACCTTTTGCTTGCCATCTCATTAAGACTTCTTTGAATGCTGCAGCATCTGCTTCATTTTCTGTATACATCAGAGATGTTACCCAATACCCTTTCTTGGCAGTTTTTCCGCCAACAGAATTCATCCAAAAATCACTTGGTAAATTCTCCATGTTTTTGCTATTTGGATCTCTTGCAGTATCTACCCATCTGCTTGCAACAAATTGTAAAATCTGTTCTAATTCTTCTCTTTGAATCATGAGCCTGTTATTTTGTCTCTAAATTTTAAAATTACTCTGAAAAATCGAATTTTAAGTTTGTGAAAATAATCTTACTAAAACTAAAACAATTTTCTACACTTTGCCGGTTATACAAATCTCATAATTATCTCACATGACCCACGACGAAACCGAAATTATCGGAAAAAACGTCAAAGACATGTACGGAACATTCATGGGTAAAGTCGCAGGAACAATAACTGACATTGACGGAAGTATTCAATCTGTCGGCATTGATTGCGGTTCTCAAGGATTACAGCAAATCCAATTTGAGCAACTTGTAGTTCAAGGCGATGTTGTTATTTTTATTCCAAAATGGAGACTCGACTCACAAAGACTCATTCGTGAAAAACAACTAACTTTACGTCGTCTAAAAGCATTGATGGATATTGTTTCAGAAAATGATGATATGAAAGCAGATGCTGAAATCATTCATGAAAAATACAAGTCAAAACTTGTATCCCTAGATGAAACAGAAGCAGAAATCAAAGCTAAACTTGAGGCAAGATTGACTGAGTTAGATGATCAAATGAAGTCTGCAAAAATGTTATTGTTTGATGCAAAAGTACAATTCAAGAGCAATGAAATCTCTGATGCAACATTTGATACTGTGAAAGCATGCACAACTGAGGTAATTGAGCATGTAACACATGAAACATCTGAAATTTCAAATGTAAAGAGTAGAATTGCAGATCTTGAATTAGAAGTGCAAGAAATAACATCCCCTCCACAAGAAAATATCCAAGATTCCGCCGTATCATATCTGGAGACTCCTGAACCACAACAAGTAGTTCAGACAATACTTCCAGAAGCCCCTACAGAACCAATAGTTACACCTTCAGTTCCCGTAGAAGCAGAAACCGAACCAGTTTCAGAATCTCCATTACCTGAAGTAACATTTGCATTTCCAGAACCACCTCAACAGGTGACAACAGAAACTTCAAACGACGACACTGATAACGACTGGCTTGCTAGAATGGAAGCACAATAATTTTTTTAAATTATTTTTTTAACACTTAGAAAGATCTTAGCTCATACACTTTTTGATGACTGAGACTTTTGATATTGGCCTTGGAAATAATGACAATTCTTTAAGAAAAAAGGCTGATTCTGATTTTGTCTCTTTTTGGGATAATCAGGCAAAATCACTCCATTGGTTTTCTCCTTGGAGTAAGACTCTTGACTGGAAACCTCCTTTTGCTAGATGGTTTGTTGATGGGACAATTAATGCATCATACAATGCCTTAGATGTTCATCAGGAGACAAAATCCCAAAAACCTGCCATATTGTGGGAAGGTGAGAATGGAGATTCACGTATTTTGACATATGGTGAGATGTATTCTCAAGTCCAAAAATTCTCAAATGTTCTCAAATCATTGGGGGTGGAAAAAGGAGATCGTGTAACTTTGTATCTTCCAATGATTCCTGAATTACCAATTGCTATGTTGGCATGTGCTAGAATTGGTGCCACTCATACTGTTATCTTTTCAGGATTTAGTGCTGCATCAATTAGGGATAGGGTAGATGATTCTAAATCCAAAATAATAGTTACTGCTGATGGCGGATATAGACGAGGTAACGTTGTAAAACTCAAAGAAGTAGTTGATGAAGCAATCAAAGATTTTGATTTTGTCAAAAATGTTGTTGTTGTTCAAAGAACAAAAAATGAAATCTCAATGTCTTCTAAAGACAAACTTTGGAATGAATTAATGAATGGTGTTTCTGATGAATGTTCTGCAGAAAAATTAGATAGTGCACACCCTCTTTACATTTTGTATACTTCTGGCACTACTGGAAAACCAAAAGGGGTTTTACATGGAACTGGTGGCTATTTGACACATTTGTATTCTACATTTCAATGGGCATTTGATATTAAAGATGATGATATCTTTTTTTGTACTGCTGATATTGGTTGGGTCACTGGCCATAGTTATGTTGTGTATGCCCCATTATTGCATGGAGCAACTGAGATAATGTATGAAGGTGCACCTGATTTTCCTGATGCATCAAGAATGTGGGATATTTTACAAAAATACAAAGCAACTATTTTCTACACTACTCCTACTGCACTTAGAATGTTTATGAAGTTTGGAGACGATATTCCAAATTCTTTTGATCTTTCCTCTTTGCGATTACTTGGTACTGTGGGTGAGCCGATAAATCCTGAAGTTTGGAAATGGTATTTCAAAACTATTGGCAAAGAAAAGTGCCCAATTATCGATACATGGTGGCAAACTGAAACTGGTGGAATGTTAATTTCTCCATTGCCAGGTATTGAAACAATTCCTCTAAAACCTGGCTCTGGTACACTGCCAATTCCAGGCGTAAATATTGATGTAGTTGATGAAAATGGAGAAGATTTGCCCCCTAACACAAAGGGATATCTTGTAATAAAAAATCCATGGCCTGGAATGCTTTTGACATTATGGGGTGATGATGAAAAATACAAAACCGTTTACTGGTCAAAATATGAGACTTGTTACTATCCTGGAGATTATGCAATAAAAGATGATGATGGTTATCTTTGGTTACTTGGACGAGCTGATGATGTACTAAAAGTTGCAGGTCACAGGATTGGTACTGCAGAACTTGAAAGTTGTATTGTGTCTCACAATGATATTGCAGAATCTGCTGTATGTGGAATTCCTGATGATGTTAAGGGAGAAGTGATTATTGCATTTGCTGTTTTAAAACAAAACACAACAATTGATTCTGATGTTTTAGAAAAAGAACTTGTAATAAAAATTAGAAATGATATTGGTGCTATTGCCACACCTAAACAAATCTATTTTGTTTCAAAACTTCCAAAAACTCGCAGTGGAAAAATAATGAGACGATTACTAAAAGCAATAGCTAATAATGAAAAGATAGGAGATGTAAGTACCTTAGAAGATGGTGCTGCAGTTACTGAAGTCCAAAATGTTTTTGATGAAATTCAAAAATCAATAAATAAAAAATTAGATTAATTCTCTTAAATCTACATCCGATAACATTTCAAACATTTCTTTTAATCCATCATACTCTGATTTTGACTCTTCATCTAATTCGCTGTATTCGTTTTGTTTGATTTCATTTAATCTTTGATTTGATTCTTTGAAAAATTTTTCATATTCTTTCATTTTGTCATCATTAAATTTTGTCAAATCAAAAATGACTGTATTACTTCCAATCAGATTTTTGTTTTCATCATAAAGGCTAGTTGCCTGTAATAATCCTGGAAATGTGCTCCCATCTTGTCTTTTGAATGTGATTTTTCTATCTGTGACTTTGCCCGTCTCAAACCATGTTTTTAGTGAATCATTCATGGCCTCCCATGCCTCTTTAGGCACGTGCTCAAAAATTGGCTTACCTAAAACCTCCGATTTTGCATATCCTAGGTTTGCAGCGTATGTTGAATTACAATCAAGAATCATCCCAATTGAATTAATTCTCCTCCACATTACTGGTGCATCTTTGAGAGTTTTTCTTGCTTCTGTTTGAGGCATTTTTTAAAATTAGATGAACTAGTAATTAAATTGAAATCCTGTTAAAACCACTGATCTAGATTCTGACTCTTTTTCTCTAATGCTTTTTTGAGTCTGTTTAGTGTAGATTGAATTCTATCTTCTGAAAAACTTCTTTCTTTTACTAGATAATCTTTGATTGCATCATAATTAATTTCTCCAAAAATAATCTCATCAACGTCAGCTACTTCTGGCTCTAAAAAGATCTTTCTTATTTGTTGGAAATCTATTTCTTGTAGTTGTTCTTGAATTTGTGGAATGTCTTCTAATCTTGAATGCTGTTTAATCATTTTTAATGCAGTTTTTGGTCCAATCCTTTCAAAACCATTTGGATTAAAATCAGTTCCAATTAAAATTCCAACATCAATTAATTCCTCTCTGGTTAATTCTAATGAATCTAATACTTTTTGAGTTTCAATAATTTCTGGTAACACATCAATGTAGGTATTTCTATTTGGAATTTTTCTTCTTCCACTATTTGTAAAATTTCTGACTAGTCTTTTTGCTCCACATAAAATAGAATCAAAATCTTGACTTGCTGATGCATATGCTTGTCCTGTATTAGTTAAGTGAGCTGCAGTTGCTTCTCCTTCAGAAGGCGCTTCTATGTATGGGATTCCAAAGCATTCTAAAAGCTGTTTTGATTCTTTTACCATTCCATCTTTCATACTGGTAGTTTGTTGTGCATATTTTCTGGCATCTTCCATGTTTCCCTCAGCAATTGCTTTTTCGTACTTTACTGTGGCGTCTCTTTTAATCTGCTTTCTACGCTCTATTTCTGCTGTTTTTAGTGAGGGTGGTTTTCCATCAAAAACGTAAACTGGTTTTATTCCTAATGATAAGAAATTCACATTTCTGTATAGTAATCCACTGAGATGGCTAGTTATTCTCCCCTCAGCATCTGATAATTGTAATCCATCAGGACCTCTGATACTTGCTAAAAATTGGTATATTGCATTGTATGCATCAATAGCAATAATTTTTGTAGAAAATGCATCTAGAGATGTTTTTTCTCTAACAACCAAATCTTTTAGATTTAATCCCATGTTTGATTGGTAGAATTGATACTCTTTTGTGTTTATCTTTTGTTAATTTTTAAAACCAATTTTAATATGAATATTCTAAAAACAATTATGAAGAAATTAATCTTACCATCTCATTTAGAAGATAAAATTTATGAAATTCGTTATTTGTCTGATTCTATTTCAAAAATAGTATCTTATTTTCCTTTAACTGAGTATGAAAAAAATGAAATTTTATCTATTTTGAATTTAGATTTTGATGAATTTTATTCTATTTTTTCAGATTCTATTTCTGATGAACAATGGAATGAAACCAAACAACAAATCAAAAAAAAATTCAATAATGAATTATTTGATATTGATAAAAAATACACTCTCTGATTTGCTTTATTATGGAGTTTATCTCAGTTTAGATGCCGGGATAGCCAAGTGGTAAGGCGGCTGTCTCGAAAACAGCTACGTGAAAGCGTGCAGGGGTTCGAATCCCTTTCCCGGCGTTTAGATTCTTTGTATTTCTTTCAAAATGTTTAAAGTAACTTTAATCTCAAAATTATCATGACTAGTGAAACTGAATCTAAAATTAAAGAATCTGGTATTCTTACTAGTGAATTAATTTCTCATTTTAGAGAAAAATGCAAAATTTGTGGCCACCATAGAATTATGCATGATGATGTTGGTAAATGTGAGGGTGTGATGAACAAGCCTTGTAATTCTGGCTGTGATGCTTTTCAATCCGAATAATAATTCTAATTCTTTAATAGGATATTTTTTCTAACCTAGTTATGGATTCAGAAAAAGATGATAAACTTCTTTACCCTTTAGGGTATGAACCTGAAACTACTCCTGATTCTCCTGATCCAAAAGTTCGAAATCAACTGATTGATTTTATTTTAAAATCTGGTCCAACTGAAGTTGTTGATACTGATTTATTTGCAGTGATGGCAAAAAGACGTTCTACAAGAAAATTTTTAGATAAACCTGTTGAAACAACAAAAATTGATAAAATTATTGCAGCAGCTGATACTGCACCAACTGCTGGAAACTATCAGGGGTTTGAAATTTTCTACATAAAGAGCCCTGAAAAGAAAAAATTGTTAGTTGATGCATGTAATAAACAACCTTATGTTGATGCACCAGTAGTGTTGGTTTTTTGTAAAAACCCTTCTAGAGTAAAACTTGATTTCCCAGAATATATTTTGAAAAAATTTGCAATTCAGGATGCAACTCTTGCTGCAGGATATTCTCAACTTGCAGCACAGGCATTGGGATTGAGTTCCATATGGATTGGAATGTTTGATGAACAAAAAGTTATGGATGTAATTGGAACTGACTTGGTTCCTTCATCTGTTTTGTGTATTGGATATCCTAAACAAACCAAATTCCCTAAGCCTCGTAGGAATCTTAAAGATTTGGTTCATGTAACCTGGTAACCCTCACACCTCATTATCCTGATTTAAATAATCAATGATATTTTCTACATTATTGACTGATGCATACGTGATGTTGAATTGTGAATTAGGTGCAGAAACAGATCTTATAGAGAAATTAAAAGAAATTGAACAAGTCAGTGATGTGTTTGAAACCATTGGAACTCATGATATGATGGTAAAATTACAAGCTGAGAATTTTGAAAAAATAAGAGAAATTGTTTCTTGGAATATTCAAAAATTACCTAAAGTTCGCTCTACAGCAACCCTGATCAAAAAAGAATCTTAATCTTTGAAATTCATTGAATTGGTTTGTATTTGTGAGTGTTATTTCTAAACAATCCAAATTCTCTATTTGAGAATTGATTAAAACATAATTACGATTGTATCTTTCATATTTTGATGACTGAAGAAAAAAATGAAATTGAGAAACTTATTGATACTATGATCTCAAATGGTGATGATTTAGTTGATAATCTCAAAACTGTACTTCCAAATTCTCTTGCAGAATCCATGGTGATGTTTCATGAATCAAACGTCACAAATCTAAAAAAAATTAAAGAATTTTTAAACAAATGACAAATATTTTGATTCTTACTAATCCTACCATATCCTTTTTAATCATTATTTGTGATTTCAATTGTGACTCGTTCTAGGACCATTAGTATTACCGTAAAGAAGCAAACAGGAGATGCATTTGATTCAATTTTAAAAATACCTCCAAAAATGATGCCTGATGCAAAAATGAATGAGAATGGTTGGTGGTCTTTTACAGGACCTCATGGAAAATCTAAACTAAAATTTAATGAAGAAAAATCTTTTGGAATTTTAGACCACAAATATGTTGATGAAGAATCTGTGTGGGATGTTCCTATGCGAGTTGTTCCCAGTGGTGATTTTTCAGAAGTAATCATAACCTTAAACAAACCTGAGCAATTATCTGATGAACAATTTGATCAAAGAGTTTCTGAGTTAGGTGAAATGGTAATAACCATGAAAAATATTATTGAATCTGAAAATTAACAAATTTGTGCCTGTCCTAGTAGAAATTGTTCTTTAAGCTTAAATGCAAATTTCACTATATTTTGTTAATAAAAATGCCATATGAAGAAGTATATTTTCAAAGAATGGAAGATGATGATTCTAAAGATATTGTAAAACTAAAATCTAAAAAACAAACTTAATTTTATTTTTCATTATTTCCTGGACCTACAACATCTTCTGGTTTTACTTTATTATCCCAATCTCCTCGCATACCTTTGATTAGTGCGATTATCCCTGCGACAATAAATGCTAAAACTATAGTAAAGAAAATAGTCTGATCAAATGTTTTGAATGAACAATTAATTTCAATTGGAGGTTTATCTTCAGAGTATTCGTAACATGTACCAAATTGATCTGCCTCAATTGTTGATGCCTGAAAATTGTCTCCAAAAATACCTAATAGTATAAATCCGATAAATATCAAAACTATTCCTGTGATGATGAATCTCATATCACTCATGATCTTTTTTTGAAATTATCTTATTTACATTTGGCGTTCTTATTTTTCTAATGCCAATTTTAGATTTTCAAGTGATGCCTCATAAAACATTCCCATAAATGCAAGAAATTCAATGAATTGTTTTTCAGACATTTTTTTGCTATTTAGATATGATTGCCAAGTTATCTCCACTAATTTTTTAGACATTGATTTTATTGAAATTGTTGCAACATATGCTCTGAGAGGTAATCCTTCTGTGGCAATGTATGTAAATGACTCTTTATCTTTCCATGCAACAATATGTTCTTCAATTTCATTTCCATCTGCAAATGTGATTAATCTAACTGCACCAACATTTCTTTTCTTTTTAGACAAATAGACTGTTTTTTCAACATCTACGACCCAAGTTGGCAATCCTGCGATATTACTGATCTTTCTCCAAACTTTATCTCGATTAGCTTTTACTTTGATTGTTTTTTTTACTGTACCTGTATGAAATGATTTTTTTAATTTTCTTGCCATGATATGAACTAAAAATACATTAATTTTAAATTTTATTTGAATAACGATTTTTAATCCCCTTGACATTGTATTATCAAATGGTATTTGGATGGGGCAAAAAGAAACAAGAAGAAGTACCTATAGAAGAAATTCCTCAAAATAAGGAGATTCATTTGGATGATGTCTCAAAAATTGTGACTGAACTTTATCGATTAAGAACAACTCAAACAATATCTGAGATCAAATTCTTGAGAGATAATACTGATCCTTTAATTTCTGATTTAATCAAAATTGGCAAAGTTCTTGATGATGATGATTTACAGGTTGATGACATTGACAAACATCTTGCAATTATTGTCGTGCGTGGTAAAAAACAGGTTATTGATGTAATAAAAAAAGGTGTCAATAATTTACCTGAAGTCTCTGATATTGATAGTGCTAAAAAATTGAATGTGGCATTGAATCAAATCTTAAAAAAAGTTGGTGATGTTTTAGGGCGACAAACTAGAGTTATTCACATTTTTGCAAAGAAATATGCAAATCAATTAAAAGATAATTTGGAAATAATGAATCAAAACCATTCTGAAATTCAAAATATTTTGAAAAATTTTGAGTATACAAAAACTTCTTCAGATGAAATAAATGATAATTTGAATGAAATTAAAACATTACAAAAATCTATAATAGAAAAAACACAAAAAATTGTTGAAACAAACAAAGAAGTTGAATCCTTACAAGAAAAAATCTCTTCACTTGAGAAATCTATTGCTGAAATAAAATCTTCAGAAAATTATCAAAAATTCTTAAACTTAAAAAATGAATTGGATTCATTTGACTCTCAAAAGACAAGTATCAAAAACAATATTGGAACACAATTTACAAAAATCTCTCGACCTTTGAGTAGATATGAGTATGCTTCTTCATTAGACAAAGAACAAAAAAATATTTTGAGTAAATTAGTAAGTGATCCTTTTGATGTACTTTTACCTCAAAACAAAGATGCAGTGATTATTATTTTAGAAAATGTTAGAAAAGGAATTTCTTCAGGTTCAATTTCTGTAAAAGATGTAGATAAAACATTATCTCAAATTACAGAAACTGAAGAAATGTTGGATAACTTTATCATTCAAGTATCTGAATATTTTAAAAAATATGATTCAATTAAATCTGAAATGAATTCTCTAAAGCCTGATAATTTAGACTCTTTAGAGGCTGAAATGAACAAAAATATTTCTTTCAAAAGTGATTCTGAACTAAAATCTGAAACTTTTCAGGGTGAAATTGATGAATCTGATTCAAAAATCCCTGTTCTTGTATCTTCAATTGAAGCAAAATTAAGGAATTTTTCAAATACTACATACACAATTTTAACATCTTAAAATTAAATTAGATCTAAACTTTAGTGGTTCTGTGCTTTTTAAGAAAAAAAAATTTGAACGAAAGGTTACTGTTCAAAAAGATGTACTTGATAGTATCTTATCTTATTGCCAAATGAAACATCCTAATGAAGGAATTTTAATTCTCAAAGGAAAATCAAAAAATGGTGAAATAAAAATAGATGGATTGGTTATTCCGCCCTTTAATGAAACAGGTCCAACGTTTGCAGGTTTTCCTCATTCTTTTCTCCCATTTGATATGAGTTACATTGGAATTGTTCATTCTCATCCTAGTGGCTCTGCTGAGCCATCCGTTACTGACCTTCATAATTTCTTTGGGCTAATTTCTCTGATTGTTAAATCCCCCTATGATGATGATTCTATTTTTGCATGGGATAGTAATGGAAATAATGTCCCCCTTTCAATCCTCTAAAAATAATCAATCAAATACTGACAAAACTTTATAACCTTTTTAGAGATACTGGTAGTAAATTGTTTAACTACAAAACTTATCTGTTATTTTTAGGTGCATCTCTTGCAATCAGTATTGGATTGCAAATGGTTTTACCATTTCCATATGGTTTAGGTGCTGCACTTGCAATCTTTATTGTGTTCCCATTATTTTTGAGAAGACGTTACATGAGTAAAATGGGTGGATATGGTGGCGATTCTGGTTCTCGTGGTGGTGGTTTCTTTGGAATGGGAAATCCTGGAAGTACATCAAATGTAAACTATGTTTGTCTTGTATGTAACAACAAACACAAAGGTGGAACTTGTCCAAGATGTGGTTCAAAAATGAACCGTGCAGATTTTTAATTGATATAACATGTCATTAGATGAAATCAGAAAAAAAGTAATTTTTCATAATTCTATTGATGTGTGGATTGCTGCATGTGGTGAAAAAAATACTAATTGGACAAATCCTGAAGAATACAAAAAATTCATTGCTTATTTATTGAAAAATAATTTGAATCTAAAGGCATTCAATCTTTGTACTCATGAAGCAGGAGCTACTGAAGAAGAAAAAACAAAATTTGCTGAAACTTTATCTGAAACAAAAGAAGATCCAAACTCTCTAACTTATACAATTAGACTAACTGATTCTGCATTGAATCTTATACGAAGTTATACTAATTGATTATCTTTTGAGCTTTGGATTAACAATTGCATCTAATGCATTTCCTATAAACACAAATGCCAAACCTGTGATTGCAATCATTACTCCTGGTGGCATAATCCACCACCATAATCCTCTTGATGCTGCACCAAACGTATTTGCATCATGTAGTATTTGTCCCCATGTTGGAAATGATGGATCCCCTAATCCTAGAAAACTAAGCCCAGCTTCAGTTGTGATCGCTGCTGGAACTGAAATTGCAATACTTGCAAATGCATATGGGAGCAATTGTGGCAAAATATGTTTTAAAACAATCTTTGAGTTTTTCTGACCCATCATATTTGCTGCATCCACATATCCTTTGGTCTTTATCTGAAGAGACATACTTCTTGCAACTTTGGCAATTCCTACCCATCCAAACACCATCAAAAATCCTACCATGACAAATATGCTGTTACTAATTGTGACTGAAAGAATGATTAGAAATGGTAATGCTGGTAATGCATAGATGACATCATTAAATCTCATCATCACCTCATCTGTTTTTTTACCTTTGAATCCTGCGTAAACTCCGTATAGTAATCCTGCAACTACTGATGCAATTGATACTACTAATCCAATAAACAATGCTAGTGGTGTTCCCCATAACAATCCTATTGCTAAATCTCTTCTAAGTTCATCTGTACCCATTATTCCAAATGCTTTTCCACCAACAATTAATTGGGATTCTAGAATTTCTGGTTTTGAGTCAACTGAATACGTATCAATTAAAAAAATATAATTTCCTTTTAGTGGTTCATTGATTTCTGATTTTGAAAACACGATATCTTCTGAAGATAACCTATTAAGATTAAATGAAAATTTTTCAGATTGTAATGATAAATTTTTTGTTATTGCTTCATCTGTTGAAAAAATCCTTTCACTATGAGTAATTTTTGAATTAGCATGAGGTAATGCCATTGATAATAATTCAAGTTTAATTCCATCTGGTCTGATGACTGACATTTGTAATAATGGAGAATCTATATACTCTGATGAAAAAATGTAAATGAAATCATTTGGAAATGCATCGTATTCAAAATTTACTCCAAACTGATGAGATGTTAATGTGATTTCTCCATTGGAATTTGTTTGAATGTTTGGTGAATCATAAATTTTATGTTCTGGAATTTTCTCTGTCATGAAAATATTTACCCAAATTGGAATTGCAACTTTTGGATATGAAATCCAACTACCTGGATTGTTCCATTCTTGAAATGTTTCTACTGGGATGGCAATTATGGCAGTAATTGATGTGATAATTAGAATCGATAAAATGAATATCCCTGCCATTCCAATTTTACTTTTAAGAAATTCTTGTTTGATTTCTTGTGGACTAATACTACTCATTGACCTGTCCTGACTCTTGGGTCAAAGTATCCATACAGTAAATCTGCAATGAATATGCTGATGAGGAAAAATACTGTCAAAATGTATGTTGCACCAATAATTACTGGTAAATCCATTACTGTAATTGCCTCAAAGTACAATCTTCCCATTCCTGGCCAATCAAACACTGCCTCAGTAATTATTGCCCCTCCTAAAGATCCTGATAAACTGAGTGCAAGAATTGTTACAATTGGAGGTGCTGCATTTTTTAGTGCATGAGTGTAGATTATTTTTTTCTGATTAACTCCAATTGTTCTTTTTGCCATGATGAAATCTTCTTGCATGATTCCTACCATAAAATTTCTTACAAGATATGCCCATGATCCAAAACCAATCATTACAATTGTGATTAATGGCAATGCCATGTGATATAGTAAAGATACAAAGTATTGAGGATCAGAAGATGGGATATCTGGTGTTGCTCTAGCTGGAAATATCTGATATGTAAATGAAAAAAGGAAAATCATTAACATTCCAATCCACCATACAGGAAAACTAGAACTAATTATTGCAAAACTTGATGTTATTCTATCTACTATCGAACCAATTTTACTTGCAGATAATGCTCCTAGGAATATTCCAATAATTGAAATGATAATTGTTGCAGTTGTAAATAGTAAAATTGTTCTAGGTAATTTTTCAAAAATGATATCTTTTACATCTGATGAACCTTCATCGCTTGTAAGAAATGTGGCATGTCCAAAGTCTAAGAGAAGAATTTTGTACATTGTAAATCCTATTCTTTGAGGTGAATACCAGGGCTCATCTAATCCTAAAATTTTATTCCGTTGATCAATTTGATCCTGTACAAACGCTTCAAATTCTTCAACTGATGAGAAACTATCTGCAATTGCAGGATTTTCTGTAATCTCTGCTCTCACTTGAAAAACAATTCCTTGTTTGAGAATTGTATCCATATTTGAGCCAACTAGCGAAATTGTAATTAACAATGTAATCATCAATACTCCAAACATTGTTGCCACCCTTGTTGCAACATATCTTTTCATGCCCAATACAATATCTAAAAAAAATCACTTTATAACAATAGGTGCTTTTTTTAAACTAAAAAATAGACGAGAGTGAAACGAACTCTAGGCACAATTCTGGGCAGAAATGCAGTTCTCTCGTCAATATGTTTACTGTAAAATAGCATTTAAGGATTTATGATAATATGAACATATTCATATTATAGAGATTAAAAATTGATGATTTTTCAATCTTATTTTGTATATTTTCAAAAATTAAAGAATAAAAAACAACAAAATTCTGATTATATTATGAGTGCTAATACTATTCGCAAGGCCAAGAAATTAGTTGAAAGTGGAGGTGTTTCAAAGATAGAAGATGATTTGTTTCAAATAAAATCATCCTCAGATCCTGAAAAATCTTATTTTGTTACTTCTGATACTTGCGAATGCCCTGGTTTCAAAAATTTCTATAAATTTCATCATGGAAAAGGACTAAAAGCAAATTGTTCTCATTTAGAAGCAATTAGAATTTTCAAAAAAGAAAACGAGTCTTAATTTATTTTAGAATTTTTTTATCTATTTTTCCAACAAATGCTTTGTTTTTTGTAATTGTTATTGGTCTTAAAATCAATCCTGGATGTTTGACCATTAATTTAATAATTTGAGAATCTGTTTTTTTAGTATTTTCTAAATTCAATTCTTTATACATTTTGTCTCTCTTTCTAATCATCTCAATTGGTTTTTTTCCTGTCATCTTGATAATTTTCTTTAATTCTGATTCTGTAAATGGGTCTTTGAAAAAATCTCTCTTTTCTAAATCTTCACCCATTCTTTCTATTTCTGAAATTGTTTTTTTACATGTAATACATGATGATTTGTGATATATTTTCAATATTATTTTGGTTTTGTTTAGACTAAAAATTGTTTAGAATATGTCAATTTTAGGCACAACAAATTTGTTTTTTAAAATCTTCAGAGTCTCTCTCAAAACTACATTCTTTGCATACTTGCCAACTCCTTTTATTCAAAATTGAAAACTTTGATTCATAACTAACTGAATACATTTTACCACCACATGATGGACATGGTAAAGGAATGTCTATCTTCATGAATTAAGTTATTGATATTTTAGATATAAGGCCCACGTAGAACTGATAAATCATTCATCTGAATTTTCTTCAGACTGTTCATCTGAATTTTCAGATGTTTCTTCATCTTCAGATTCTAACTCTTCTATCTTTTTTTCATGGAATTCTTCTAGTGATTCTTTAGAAATGGAGATCATTTCCAAATATGCTTGTCTTGCCTCTTCAACTGTTCCACCATTGGCAATAATTTCTGCTTTGGCTTTTTGAGCTTCTATGAATCGATTCTTGGTAAACTCTAACTGATCAATTACTAGATCTTTGATTTCTGGATTGAGATTATTGATATAACTCTCGTATGAAAATCCTTCATAGACCCCACTGGATGGGTTTTCTTCTTCAATTGCCTTATTTCTTAATTCTTCAGCTATTTCTCTTTGCTGTTCTAATAAAATCTGCTCAGGATTTGGTTTGTTTGCTTCTTTTTGTTCTAAAATTAATTCATCTAATAATCCATGATAATATTTGAATAATGTTTGACCAATTGGATTTTTTTCAAAATCACTTTCCTTTGAACCCAAATACTTTCTTGCCTCTTCAGTTTCTAATTTTTGTTGTAATATTGAAATTTGTGATGCGTCTCCTTTCACTTGAAATTCTGTACTAGTTAATCCTGTCATTCCATACCATGAACCAACTACATTTACTGTGTATGTGCCAGGAACTCTTTGAAAGTCTTTGAATTCTCCATGAAATACTCCCCATGGGTCAGTAAATACTTTAGTTGTTTCAGAACCTGTTCTAATTAGAACTTCTGCACCTCTAATTGGTTTGTATGCGTGATCAACTACTTTGCCTGTAATTGATAATGTTTCACCTGGTGTGATTGCACCTTTATTGACATCTGCATCAATGATTAATTCCCATAATTCAGCCTCAGATGTTTGAACAAATGAAATTAACATTAAAAACGAAAACAAGCCTATGACTACTGATTTACTCTTAAACACAGTTTTTGTTTTGATTTGGGTTGTTATGACAAAGTATGAAGAAAAATTTACTTTTCTTTAATTAAATTTGATTAATTTTGATGATTTTTAGTCTTTAAAATTTACTTTAGATTACACTTAAACCTAAAACTGGTTTTATTATGAATTATGGACTTGGTAAAATTCAAAAAAGATGTTGATGATATGACAAAAAAATTATCTGCAAATTTAGATGCTCCTCAAGTCTCAAAACTCAACTATGTTTGCCAACAATTAATTGAAATGTACAAAAAAAATCTAGTAAAAATCAATCACTCCATTCTGGAATTGATATGTGCAAATAATCTGATTAGTAGAGGATACGCTGTTGAAGTTGAAAAAGACATTTCTGAAATTCTAGTCTGTGATATTTTTGGAAAAAAAGGTGGTGGCAATACCATAATAGAAATTGAAACTGGATTTACTCCTCCAGAACATGCCATGGATACAATTGATTATTTTTCAGCAAGAATAATGAGCAAGATTG
>CAYTNP010000001.1:29981-40391 GCA_964439165.1 uncultured Nitrosopumilaceae archaeon
GAACATGCCATGGATACAATTGATTATTTTTCAGCAAGAATAATGAGCAAGATTGCAAGATATAGCAAACATTGTACAAAATTTTCTTTAGCTACTCCTGCAGTTGGATTGTTGCCCATTGCAAAAATTTTCTTACTTCCACCTAATGCAAGAAAACAAGAAGATATTCAAAAAATTAAAGATTTGTGTGATCGGTATTACAAAAATCCTCCAGTTGAATATGATGATATTTTGAATGCTCATTTGCACTCTGTTTTTTTGATAAACATCGATAAGGGGATTGCAAAAGAATTAGATCCTCAAGGATATGTTGATCTTACAGAAAAATTACTTGGACGTAGTGAAATACAGTATTGATCTGTTGTTTACCTAAGAAAAATTCAAATTCTTCTACGATTTATGATTAATAGTATGATATGTGCCTCTTGTGAAACTAGAAAACATTTTGAGTGCATCGATTGCATGAATGATCACAAAACACATCTTTGTTCATGTGATTGCCATGATGAAAATACTCCTCCACATCCTGTAGGTAATTCTCATTAATTTTGAAAATTTTATCTGTTGAATTTTTTAAATCCTTTCTCTGTTGGATATAACTCAATTTTATTTCCAGTTAACCCGCTTTTTTTGATGACTCTCATTAACCCTTCATCTTCAAATTTCATCAAAATTTTCTCTAATTCTTGATTTTCCATTTTTAGATTATTTTGAATATTGTTGAAATCTTTAATTCCTCTGTTAATTTCTCCTAATACCTTCATTTCATCAGATAATGGCTCTTGATTTGTTTCATTTTTCTTAATTTCTCTACTTTCAAATGATTTTGGATTCTCAAAAACTTCTTGTTTTGGCTCAATTCTTTGAAAATTTTGCTCAAATCTCGTATCTGTTCTAGGTTTGTCTTTATTTTGCCATTTTCTTATTACTCGTGGAATAATTCTAGCTAGTGGAATCAGAAAAAATATCAGATATATCCAGATGAAATTTTCATTAGCCATATTCTTATTCCCTCATTTACTCTATTTCATTATTTGTTATTTTTGATTATTTGAAAAGAAATTGAGCCTAAATTATGGTGTAGAATTTTTTTCTAAAAGTAAAAAACCTTGTTATATTTTAACTCTTGTAGATTTTTGAATTCTATTTTAATGATCGAGGAAAATATGAAGATTCATAAGGCAAAAAAACTTTCCATCGACAAATTATGGAAACATCCATGGAAAACATTGGTACACTCGAATATGTTCTTGATAAGTATTCGAAAATCTGGAGCTGGAAAGTTACTGGTGATCGTGCAGTCAATTTGATCTCAAGATTAGTCCCAGAAGCATGGTATGGAGAAAATGAACACGAAGTGATAATTCCTGATAGTCTTGAAAGTGTAAAACAAATTAAATTAATTTTAGACCGCTATCCTCTAGAAATTTTATCAAAAAGTGCATGGCAAAGAAAAATCGTAAAAACATATGCTCCAAAACCAACGTTGCCTCCTATCAAACATAAACTAAAGAAAGCAAAATCTGGTGAACAGTTTAGAGGAAAACTTTTGAATTTCCAAAAAGAAGGATTGGATTTTCTTTTAAAATCTTCTGGCAATGCATTACTTGCTGATGAGATGGGTCTTGGTAAAACTGTTCAAACATTATCTTATGTTGCAACAGAAAAACAAACATTCCCTTTACTTGTTATTGCACCACTTGTAACATTACATAATTGGAATCGAGAAATTGAAAAATTCTTAAAGAAAAAAAGTAGGAATGGTAGAATTAATGATTCTTTGTCTCCTAGTGTTACTTTAATTAGAACTGGAAAATCAAAGGAACTTCCAAAAACTGACATCTATGTAATTAATTATGAATTGCTTTTCAAAAGATTTGATGATTTATCCAAAGTTGGAATTAAAACAATAGTTTGTGATGAGGTTCATAATTTACGTTCAAAAACGACTCAGAAATACAAATCTGTAAAAAAACTAGCTGCATTACCATCTGTTTTGTATAGAATTGGACTATCTGGAACTCCTATTTACAATCGCGGTTCTGAAATTTGGCCTATTATTGATATTTTGAAACCTGGTCTATTGGGAAGTTTCAAGGAATTTTGTGAATACTTTTGTTATGTTAATGAAAAGGGCAAAGCTATTGTTTTAGAAAATAAGCGAACATCTCTTCGAAATGAATTACAAAAACATGTAATGTTAAGGAGAAAAAAATCTGATGTACTAAAAGAACTCAAAGACAAAGTTCGCTATAAGGAAGTTATTGCATCTGATACTGATTACTATTTGGACGAATTAGATAAAATCTGGAAAAAACTTGAAGAAGAACAAAAAGTTGCAGAAACTGAATTCTCAAAATCAGCTTCATACCATAGGGCTATTCAAAGTGAAAGACAAATTGCAGGTGTTGCAAAATTACCTCATGTAATTAATTTTGTAAAAAATATCATGGAGATTGAAGAAAGTGTTGTGGTATTTTGTCACCATAAGGTAATTCACAAATTACTCCATGAAAGTCTTCAAGAGTTCTCACCTGTTTCCATAATTGGTGGGCAGTCTGATGCAACAAGACAAGATCAAATTGATAAATTCCAAAAAGGCGAATCAAAATTAATGATTGCAGGTATTCGTGCAGGAAACGTAGGAATTAACCTTACCCGTGCAAAATATGTTATTTTTGCTGAACTTGATTGGAGTCCTGCAATACACAGACAAGCAGAAGACAGATTGCATAGAATTGGTCAAAAAAATACTGTATTTGCATATTATTTAATTGGGAAAGGAACTCTGGATGATCATGTTGCAAATATTTTAGTTGATAAGAGTTATGAGATTGATGCAATCATGGATGACACAGTTGATAATTTTGAAAATAAAGACAAAGCTGAATTAATTTTGGCTCAAATTCAAGATAAGATTCGTTCAAAATAATAATACTTCTTTCTGATTAATTTTTGAAAATACTATGAAAACAGAAAAAGAAATTGAAGACTATCGAAAAGATATTGAAGAAAGATTAGTAAATACTGATTCTATGGATGCTATGAAATACTATCAAGGTGTCTTAAGAGCATTGGAATGGGTTGTTACTGGAAAAGATGTCTAGATTAGATTTCTAACTTGTCTTTAATTTTTAAAATTTTTTCTAAAATACTATCTTTTTTTGTTTGTTCAATTTGAGAGTCTTTGATTTCCCTTGTTATCTCTTCTAGCATCCCTGTTATCTCAATTTCTGGTTTAGGATTGCCCAGTTCTGATTCAAACCCTTCTTTTCCAGTTCTATCTATTTTTTCAATTCCTTCAGGAAGAATATCATACATTTTGATTATTTTTTCTTCATGTCTTTGTGGTGACATTAATACAAACTGATTTTTTCTTAACATCTCTAAATTTTCTAAAATTTCATCTTTTGTTGATTTTAAAATATTACATACTTGATCAAGTGTGCATGATTTGATTTGTAGTAAACGTAAAATTTTTGCCCATGTTGGAACATTTTTACTCCAAAGTATATCTCGTGCAATCTCTGTTATGGAAAATGATCCATCATCATTTAATTCTAAATATTTTCTATCTTTTAGCGAAGCTAATGAATCTAAAATTTTTCCTACTCCTAATCTTTTTAATTTTGAATTCTCCAAATTATTTTCATCAAATTTTCCGTTTTCATTAATTGCCAACTCTAAAATTTCTAAATCAATTGTTCCTAACTTTCTCATATTTTGATTTCTTTTCTTGAGATTTATCTTCTTTTCGACTTTGAAGAATATATGTGGATTCTAAATCTCTAATGTATGGTTCAATACGAACTTCCAAAATTATCTTATGGTTATGATGAGTTAGAACCCTTTATTGACACACAAACCATGAAAATTCATCATCAAAAACATAACCAATCATACGTTGATGGATTGAATTTAGCCCTTGCAGAAATTGGAGGCGCTTCTCACCCTCAGTATATCTCATCTATTTTATCTGATTTACAAATTATTCCTGAATCTACTCGAGACAAAATTAATTTTTTTGGTGGTGGCTTTGAAAATCATAAAATTTTTTGGGAAACAATGATTCCTAATGGAGGTGGTTCTCCAAAAGGAAAATTAGAAGATGCAATAGATGTTTATTTTAATAATTTTGAAAATTTCAAAAAAATCTTTTCAGAAAAAGCAATTACAATTCAAGGAAGTGGGTGGTGTTGGTTGGTATTCAATCGTACTTTTAACAAAATAGAAATTATTACCACGCCCAATCAAACTAGTCCTTGGACTCTGCAAAAAGTTCCTTTACTTGGTTTGGATGTGTGGGAGCATGCTTACTATTTGAAATATCAAAACAAAAGACCTGATTATGTTAGTGCATGGTGGAATGTAGTAAATTGGGATTATGTTGTAAATAGGTTCTCTGAAATTTCAGGATAATTTGGATAAATTCTTTTAAATCAAAATTTGATTTCTCATTTATGAACAAGAGTCTAAGATATATTGCAATTTTAGCAATTGTTCCCTTGTTTACAGCAGGATTAGGAACTGATTATTTCTCAGATGCCGATGCTATCAAAGGTAAAGGTGTTGGAACCTCAAAATATGGTTCTAGCACTGATGTCTGTGGATTACAGTTATGTTCTGAAATTCCAGGTGGTAAAGCCGCATGGATGGCAGAACAAGGAAAATCTACTCCTGTAGCTCCTGTTACTGAAAAAGACAACTCTCATGACAAAGATGATGCACATGAAAAACATGATGCAAAAACTGAATCTCATGAAGACGATGAAGTAACTGAAGCAGACTTGGGTTCTGTACTTAGATTATCAAGAGCAAATGTTCCAGCAACCATTCCTATGCATCAAGGTTACTATGACGGTAAAGATGTTTTTTACATCATTACTGATTCTAGTGATCCAACACATGCAGAAATAATTACTGAAAATCAAGGATGGCAAGTAGAACTTGCACCTTTGTTAAAGAATACTCCTGAAGATGCACTTTCAACTGTCTATTTGTTTACTAACGGTATTGAAGGTAACGGTATCCATGGATATCAAAATCAAGTATTCACAAGTACTCCTGCACAAGAAGATGTGTACAGTGCATTGACCTCTCATGTCCATGTAATGTGGAATGATGATGCCATTCCTAGAGTACTTGATTCAGAAGATATGGTTTTGGAAGCAGCTGAGAATAATGAAATTACATTGACAGAAATTGATGTAGTTTTAAACATGCCACAAATTGTTTGGCCTGAAGGCCAAATGATGATAAAAGATGTGACATTAACTGACACTACTTCTTATGGTGGGGGTCAAGTTCTTGATATCGATACAGAAGAGATGAATGTAACTTTCATAGCTCATCGTGGATGGGGTCCAGATGGTAGAACTATCTATTACATTGTAACAGATGCTACTCCTAGTGGTCCTGCAGGAATGATGGGTGTTGTAAGTTCACCAACATCTGCAAGCTTGATTGCAAATTCAGCAGCAGTAGATTTGTATCAATTCAAAAATGGCTTAACTGGTACTGGTCCATTAGGATTTCAACCTGGAATTGCAGCTGGTGCTCCTGGTGATGCTAACTATTCTCCAATGTGGAGAATTTTCATGATTGGTTGGGATAATCCAGATGATGCACAATTGCTAGAAACTATTGATGATATGAACGCCTACAAAGAAGCTGGTTTGATCGACATTGGTATTGCACGTCCTATGGATAGTGATCATATCGTAAACTGTCCGTTTATTGATCCATTCCAATAAGATCTTACATCCTTTTTTCTTATTTTTTATTTTTTAACATTTGTTAGTTTTTTTGATTTTTTTTTAACAAATTTTCAGAGAATCAACTACCTTACTTATCTTTGATTATGAGTATCATATTACATGAGTATTACAGGAATGTATATGCTAAATTCAGGAGAATACAGTGAAGGGAAAATTCACCAAGCTTTGGACATGCTTTACATTGATAGGAAAAATGAGTTCCGTGAATTATTCCAAGAACTATTACCTGGAAAAGTGGAGTCTGCAATGCCTAACTGGAAAGAATTCATTTTGAATTTCAGTTTAGATGTGGATGATGCTTTTAAGACTTGGTCTAGTCAGGAACCTTTGTCTGCAAATTCTCCTCAAAAAGCACTTACCATTCTGAGACAATTAGGTCGAGACAAAAACTCTATGAATCAATTAGCACATTTGTTGAACATCTCATATAATCTGTCTCTTGAGTTCAAAGAAATCTACAAACGACTAAAGTAGATTTTTTTATTTTGTTTAAAAATAATTTATGTTAAAAGTAGAAAAAGATCCAATTCCAAAACATTCGTTTTGGAACGAATTCCCCGATGAATGGCGATTATAAAATCTCTATTGAGAGTTTATCCTCTACCGATTCTGAAAATGGCTGTGCTGCATGTTGGGCATGTGCCTTTGATTGCAGGTTTTCCATTTTTCATGGTGTATGGTTTAGGGCCGCCGATTTCTCGTTTGTCGCGACACTTAACACAATATCCTATTGTCATAAATTCACTAGGCTCATGTCATATTAGCGAGAACTTGTTGAACTTTTTTTACTAACTGGCAAATCTCCGATCCCAATTTTTGTGTTTTAGAACCATTTTTTTCGTAATGGGTTATTTTTTCTTAATTTTAGGAACAAATCATTATCATTTTTTAAATAATCTCTATGATGTGAATAGTAAATCTGATCTAAAATTAACTTACATTGATTTGTAATGTTGATGATTCCGATAATGCACTATGATTACTCAAACCTTCCCAAACAAAAATTTCTGCATTAAATTCTCCAGATTCATTTGGAGTCCATGATAATGAAGGATTTAATTTTTGATCTGGTGTTAATTGTCCGCTAATCCATCCTAAAGACACTACAAAACCTAATTCGTCTTTTATCTGAACAAGATAAACAAAAGTTTGAGATTTTTCTTGATGATTTGTGACATCAGCTGAAATCTGAATTTGTTGATTTACATTTACATAATCTACAATTGGTGCACCAAATGCATTTTCTAATCTTGGTCTATCTATTGATGCCCTTTGATTTTCAGTTAATGCAAAAGCAGGCAAAAAACTAATTGAGAAAATCAACAATATTATTACCCCCAAACTTGTCTTTGACAACGATTTGTTCGATAATTTTTTGTTAATAAAGGGTTACTGGATTGAATTTTTTGATTTTAACTCAAAATTCTTTAGAAATTTTCTAAATTCTTTATGATTGTACTTTTCTTGGTGATGATCTTGCCTGGATTTAGTGTGTTTTTTGGGTCAAAAAAGGATTTGATATTTTTAAAAATTTTGTAATTCTTACTGCCATACTGTTTTTTGATAAATTCAGAGCGTGCAAGGCCATCTCCATGTTCAGCAGTGATTGTTCCTTTTAGCTTTATTGCATATTCAAAATAATTTGTGGCAATTTTTTTAATCATTTTTTTATTTTTTCTTTTTGTTATTAATCTGACATGAATATTTCCATTTCCTGCATGACCATATGCAATTGATTTTGTTTTGTATTTTTTATTAATCTCATTTAATTTTAAAAATAATTTTGAAAGACTTTCTATTGGAACAGATACATCTTCTATTACATGTGGAACTCTATTTTCTTTTTTGATTGATTTTAAACTATAATACAATGATGCATCTCTGTGTCTCCACCATTTTTCCATCTCTGAATTCTTTTGTGTAATTTTTACAATTTTACCTTGTGATATTTTTTTGATAATTTTTGAATTCTTTGTTATGTTTTGATCATATTCAATAAACAATAATGATTTTACATTTTGAGAAAAATTGAATTTTATTTGTTTTAATGTTGTTTTATCTACAAATTCTATTGCTGATGGATTTGTTTTATTTATTTCGACACAATTTTCTATTGCTTTTGATATTGAATCATATTCTATTATTACTAACAATCTTTTTTTTGGAATATTTTGAATTTTTAGTTTAGCTGATATAATTACCCCCAAGGTCCCTTCTGAACCAATGAGTATTTTGTGAGAATCTTTTTTTGTTAAAATTTTATCAATTCTATATCCTGAAGAATTTTTTGTTACTTTTGGGATCTTTTTATGATCAATATCTTTTACGATCTTTAAAATTTTTTCTGAATCTTTTTTATTTTTAGGGAGGTGGTGTATTATTCCATTTCCATCAATGCATTTTATTTCAAGAACGTTGTCAATCACACTGCCATATTTTAAACTCCTACTGCCGCTTGAATTATTTCCTAACATTCCCCCTATTGCACAAAAAGAACCAATTGATGGGTTTGGTGGAAAAAACTTGTTTGATTTTTTCAGTGTTTTATCTAAAATCCCTTTGATAACTCCTGAGCCTACTGTAACGTGATTTTTTGATATTTTTATTGAGTTGAAATTTTTCATATCCAAAATTATCCCTTTGTTTAATGCACTTCCCACTAAACTAGTTCCTGCACCTCTAACTGTGACTGATACTTTGAATTTTGTAGCTATTTTGACGGTGTTGATAATGTCTTTTTGATTTTTAGGTGTTACAATGATTTTAGGAATAATTTGATAAGAACTTGCATCAACTGAATAAAATTTTTTTATTTCTTTTTGTGATGATACATTTCCTTGAATGATTTTCTCTAATGTTGTTTGTAATGTTTTTTTCATTTGATGAATCTAAATTCTAATTCTATAGTAATCCCATCTTTCAGGATCAAATTGCTCCACAAATTCTGCTTGTTCTTTTTCTATTCTTGCTTGAATTACATCCCTTAATGCAAAACTTGTCAAAAATTTGTATTTCATAGAATGAGCTTGCATAATGAACATGTGTCTCATTTCACTGCCTCCTTTTAACCCCCAGTATCCCATTTTTACTGCAATTGGTTCAAGAAATATTGTATTGCCCAAACCATAATTTTCATCTCTAATTTCTTCACGTAAATTGTATTTTTCTAAGACGCCTCCCTTTGCAAATCCTACAATTTCACCATTTTTATCATTTAATCTGAGTGTATTGAGAATTATTTCCGAATTTTTAACCGAGTTTTCAAAATTTTCTTTTGAAAACTGAAGAGGTCTTGGTAATTCTAAAAATATTTCATACAGTTCTTTGATAAAATTTGGATCATTTCTAGTTGACATGCACTCTATTGTAGGTACTAATTTCAGATTTTGATATGAATAATCTGCTTGAATTGTAATTTCTTGCTGTCTTATTTTCATGAATGATAAAACAGTATCAAAAAAGTTTTTTCTCATTTCATTTGAAAGAACTTTAAGAATTGCTTTTACCATGTCTGTTTCTTTGTTTAGCAATTCTTCAAAATAAGCTACTGAACTTCTAACAATTAATGATGGTCTCCATGCTAAAGCATGTGCGTTCATTTTTGCCATCTCCATTGCTTTACTAAAATCTCCTAATGTGTAACCACTTACTCTGTCTACAACGGATAGATATTCTCCAATTCTCATAATATGTTGTTGTAATTGTTTATCATTTCTTGTTAAATCTGAATTTTGAAAACATTCTTTGATTTGCTCTTCAGCATTTTTCTTCAACTCTCCAATCCATGGATACGTTGTTCTTAAAATTAACACTTTGATTATTTCTAAATCTATGTTTGCAATTTTGATTAATTCTTGTAATTTTTTATCTGCAGAAATAAATTTTAAAACACTTTCTTCGTGAGGCTTGTCTACGCTTTTTTGTGGATCAAAATCATGAAACAAAGCTGCAACGTAAAGATATCTAATATCTTCTTTAGTTAATTTTACATTTTCTTGTTTTGCAGCTAGTTGTGAAACATATGTTACTTCTAATTCATGGTTAATGTTGTGATATCCATAATAATCACTTCCTAAACCTTGACTTTCAAACAAATCAATTGTATAATCTAACATCTCAACAAAACAGTCATCAGTTAATTCATTTTCAACCATGATGCCGAGAATTTTACTCCTCATTGGATGTTTATTTACAACTTGCATTGTGATTTTATCTGAATTAATCTTTTTAAAGATGATCTCTTTTTTTAAGAGATTTTACTCTCAATCACTTAGAAAGATTCAATAGAATTTGATGAATCGCCACATAACATTCTAATGCAAATATAATACAAGTGAGAAAATTTGGGCGTGAGTCAAAAACCATCAAAGATCAAAGAAATCCGCATCCAAAATTATGAAAAAACTCGTAACATTCCAAACTATCTGGATAAAATCAAGCTAAAATCCAAAGGAACAATAAAAAACCAAATTCAGTATCTGAAACGATTTGATCGATATCTTGATGATATCTATGATAAGACAAACGAAACTGTTCTAGATGAAATTATTTCCATGCCGCAAGGACAACAACAAAGATGGTTACAACAAATTCAATAAAAATAAAATCGAAGTAAAAAATGATTAAAAAAAGT
>CAYTNP010000002.1:0-8757 GCA_964439165.1 uncultured Nitrosopumilaceae archaeon
GAATGTGGTGAAGGAACAAGATTAGTTGATGGAGTATGTTCTATTTTAGAAGAACCTGAATTTGGAGAATGTGGCGAAGGAACAAAACTAATCAAGAAAACATGTACTGTAATTGAAAATATCAAAGTAAAGCCATGGTGGCAATTCTGGTAATTTTTTAAAAAGTTAAGTTTTAATCATAATACTTTTTGTTGATAATTAATGGGAAAATTAGGTAGAAATCTTAGAATTTGTGGAGATTGTGGTATTGCATATACTTCAGTGAGTTTTACAAAGTATATTGATCAATGTCCAATTTGTAAATCACGAAGATATGAAGCAATTCCAGTAAAATCATCTGATGAACAAGTTTCAACATAGATTTTTTAGTAGATTTAATTTTTTGTGATTTGTTGTCAGACGATCCTGAAATTGAAAAAATTATGCAAAGAAAGATGGAAGAAATGCTCAAACCAAAAGAAGAGCCAAAAATTGAGCCTGGAATTATAGATTTGAATGAATCAAATTTTGATCAAGTGGTATCTGCTGAGACTCCAACACTAGTAGATTTTTGGGCTGAATGGTGTGGACCGTGCAAATCTATGCATCCAGTTTTTGAGAGTTTATCAAAAAATTATCCAAAAGTACAGTTTGCAAGAGTTAATGTAGATAGTAATCAGAATATTTCAATGAAATTTTCAGTTCAATCAATTCCAACATTTATCATGTTCAAATCAGGACAAATTGTAGATAAAATGATGGGAGCCGTAGGAGCTCCTGGAATCAACATGATTTGCAAAAAACATTCAGACTAGTAACCGTAAATTGGTTCTTTTTCTCTTTGAATTCTAACTATATCATTAAAAACTTCAAGTTCTTCAGAACTTAGTTTATGCATGAATTTTTTTAAAATTAATTTTGCCTCATGGGATGGAGGAAATGTATAGTACACTTCTTCTTCAAACATTTGTCTTCCAATAGTAACATCTTGAACAGAACATGCAACCTCATCTCCAGTTTTTGCAGTGCTAACTGTTTTTTTATCTAATTGAAGTTGATGTATTGTTCCAACTTTACGTCCAGTCATATTCATAAATGGAATTTTATGTTTTAGATTTCCAACATCAATGCGAATGCCAAATACGGCAGGATTATTATTTCGAAATACCATTCCTTTAAGAAAAGTAAATTTGGAAATTGGGGTTAATTCTGAAAAAATTGCATCTTCTTCATTTGCACTATCTTCTTCAACCCATGCATTGTAATTATCTATCAAGCTGTAGATTACTTTATCTTCAAAAACTTTGATATGGCTTGTTTCAGATTCTTCTTTTGCATCAGGTAATATCTTTACATTAAATGCCAAAACAATTCCCAAATGCCTATCTTTATCTTTGATAGCTTTTGCCTCAATAACATCTCGTCTATTTACAGGGCCAATGTCTGCTTTTGCAACAGGTACTTGTGAGCGCCTAAGCATTTCAACAATTGCTTCAAGTGAGCCTATGGTATCGCATTTGAGAATAATTCCATTAGTTTCAGTATCAACAAAAACAGATTTCATTTCAGATTCAATCAGATTTGTATATTTTGAAATTTCTTCATCATTTCTTGCAACATAAAGAGTACTTCCAGGAAGAACACCTTCAAGTTCAGGTGATGCAATTTTAAGACCAGCGGCAGCTTCTACTTGATTTACAGGTTTGAATTTATCACGAGGATCACGCATTTCATCAAGTGGTTTTGGTAAAAGAAGAGCTTTGGGTTTTGTCACAATAACGGAATCACGTTTTGCAACAACAATAGTATCTTCTTTTTTAATAGTTCCATCAATTAAAATAATATTTGCAGTTTGACCTAAACCAACTTCATCTTTAACTTCTAAAACAATTCCACGTGGATCCTTTTCTTCTTGATCTAATCTTTTTTGTAAATATTGTTGTGTCAACCCAACTAAAACTGAAAGTAATTCAGGGATTCCAACTCCAGAACGAGCAGAAATTGGAACAATTGCAATTTCTGATTTAAAATCCTTAATTCGAAAGAATGCTTCTGACTGGTAACCTAAAATAGAAAGTGTGCCAACAACATCATAGATTTTTTGATCAAGATCAGTTTGAATTGATGCATCTTGTTCTTTAATTGCCTGTGAGATAAATGGAGTATCTGATTTTCTCCATCCAGAAATTTGATCACATTTGTTTAATGCAACGACAAATGGAACTTTTCTACTCTGTAAAATTTTCAAACTTTCATTTGTTTGTGGTTGAAACCCACGATTAACATCAACTACCAAAATTGCAATATCAGCTGCAGAACCTCCACGAGATCTTAGATTTGTAAATACCTCGTGACCAGGAGTATCAATTACTAAAATTCCAGGTACCTTATGTTCTGATTGTTCTAGTTTTTTGTATAATGGACCACATGTTTCTTTAATTATTTCAGATGGAAGAAAACTTGCACCAATGTGTTGAGTGATTCCACCTGCTTCTCTACCTTGAACACCAGTTCCACGAATTCTATCTAATAGAGATGTTTTTCCAGAGTCTACGTGACCAAGAACTGCCACTATGGGCTGACGAATTTGCAAATCAGATCACTCAAATGCTACCCTCGATTCGTGATCAAAACTTTCTTGTGAATCTGATGCATGAATAATATTTTCACTAAATCCTAATCCAAAGTCACCTCTAATAGAACCAGGATCTGCTTCAAATGATTTTGTTGCACCAATCATAATTCTTGTAGTTGCAATTGCATTATTTCCTTCAATAATTGCAGCTACAACAGGACCTGATGTGATAAATGATGTTAGTTCTCCAAAAAATGGTTTATCTTTATGTACACCATAGAAATTTTCTGCTTGTTCTTGAGTAAATGTAAACATCTTTAATTTTAAAAGTTTGAATCCTTTTCTTTCAAATCTAGATACAACCTCACCAACCAAGTTTCGTGCTACTGCATCAGGCTTTACTATGAATAATGATTGTTCAGTCAATTCTAATTCTTTCTAATTCCGCCTTTAACGTATTTTTTTGTCCATTTGAATTTTCTTGGATCACGTTTTAAGACTAGAGCATTTTTCTTACACTTTGCAGAACAAAACCATAGAACAGTTCCATCATTTTTTGCAAGCATTGTACCAGAACCTTTTGCTACAGGTCGGTTACAGAAATTACATGGTTTAACTAAAAGACTCATTCAATTCACCTATTTGATCTTCTTTGCTTCTCTCTCTGTTTCTCTTAACATTAGAATTTCTCCCAATCTAACAGAACCTTTTACGTTTCTAGTAAGAATTCTTCCTTTATCTTTTCCAGTAAGTGCTTTAACTCTAACTTGAATAACTTCACCGGCAATACCAGTACGTCCAACAATTTGAATAATTTCAGATTGAACTACTTCGTCAGTTGTAGCGCTCATTCTTCACTCTTACCGCCTTTAATTTTAGCAATAGATGATACAACTTGGTCTACAATGTGTTGTGCATCACCAGCATCCAAAATTGCTGCAGCGGCAGAAGTAATGTCAATACCTAATGAGTTACCTAATTCTTGTTTGCTTGGCACAAAGGCAAATGCTGCACCTTGTTCTTCACATAGAATTGGAAGATGTGCTACTACCTCAGGTGGTTCTACATCTTCAGCAATAACAATTAGTTTACTGGTACCACGTTCGATTGCTTTTGTGGCTTCATTTGTTCCTTTTTTGACTTTACCACTACTAGATGCAACTCTTACGGCCTCTAAAATTGGACTTACGAGGTCTTCTGGTGTTTCAAATTTAACATAATATGCTTTTCCCATACTTCGTCACCCTTGGGGTTCATTCTCCATTCTCTAAAACCGTTCGTTTGGTTTTAAAAGTGTTATCTGGAAATGATAGAGTTTACTTTTTTGATGTATTCTGACATTAAATCATCTAGTTTTTCATTACTTTCAGATTCTGCATAAATTCTAACAATTGGTTCTGTTCCACTTGGTCTTATCATTACCCAGTTTTTAGAATCAATTGTGATTTTGATTCCATCAGAGGTATCAGAATCAGGAAATTCAGTTTTTAGTGAAGAGATGAGTTTTGATACATTTTCTGGAGAACAGGAAATTTTGTCTTTTGTAGTAAAAGAAGGTGGAAGATTTGTAATATTTTCATATAATGATTGATTAGAGGTTGCAAGTGATTCAAGCATTAATGCTAAAGTCATACACCCATCTCTTACTTGATTATGTTTTCCATACATGAATCCACCATTTTCTTCAAATCCGATTAATGCATTAGTTGGAACCATTTTTCTTGAAACTTCTACTGAACCTACCTTAGTTCGAATTACTTTTGATTCAAATTCTTTTGCTAATACTTCAGTGTTAGAACCTGAATTCAAACATGTTACAACTAAAGAATTAGGATTTTTCTTTAAGATATGTCTAGTTAATGTTAATGCAGATTTATCACCAGTTAAAATATTTCCTTTGTTATCACAAAAAATACTTCTATCTCCATCACCATCAAATGCAATTCCAACATCAGCATTGTTTTGAATTACAGATTTAGAAAGTTCAGAAAGGTTTTGTGGTGTAGGTTCTGATCCACGTCCTGGAAAAGTACCATCAATTTTTTGATTTATCAAAAAAGTTTCACATTTTAGTAATTTGCAAAAGTCAGGTGCAGATACTGCTTGTGCACCATTTCCCAAATCTAAAACAACTTTGAATTGTTTTGATTCTATTAATTTAGAATCAACTTGTGAAATAATTCCTTTAAGATAAACGTCAATTGCATTATCTTCTGTTCCTGTCTTTCCATAATTTTTTTGATTTTTAATCCATGATTTTTGTAAATAGATATCCTCAATAATCAATTCATCTTCTCTTGAAATTTCAACTCCATCACTTGCTGCAGGTTTTATCCCATTGTACTGAGGAGGGTTATGAGATGCAGTAATCATAATTCCTCCTGAATATCCTAATTTCTTTACTGTAAATTCCAAACATGGTGTTGGAACAATTCCTGCTACATTACAATCAATTCCAATTGAATTTAATGCAGAACTGATAACTTTACAAATTAGAGGACTAGAATCTCGTCCATCATAACCAATTAAGATAGGACCTTTTTTGAAATAAGTTCCAATTGCCAAAGTCATATCATGAATGAATTCTAATGTAAAATCTTCAGAGAAAACTCCACGAATTCCATTTGTTCCAAAAAACTTTGCCATAATTGTGATTCAATAATAGATAAATTTGTGTTTAATGGCAAATTCGTTGCGGGAGTCGCCCAGCCTGGTCAAAGGCGTAGGGTTTAGGACCCTATCTCTCAGGAGTTCGTGGGTTCGAATCCCACCTCCCGCACCACGTTAATTTCTGTGAATGATTAATAATGAGAAAAAATGCAATAAACAAAGTCATGAGAAAGACAGTAGTTGGAATTACAGTAGTAGGTAAAGATAAAGAAGGAATTGTTGCCGCATTTACTAATTTTGCATTCTCAAAAGGTGGCAACATAGAACAAGTAAATCAAAATGTTATCAAAGGTCTTTTTGGAATGTATCTTGAAGTTTCTTTTTCAAAAAGTATTGATATCAAAAAATTTGATTCAGAAATCCAAAATTTGGCAAAAAAAGAAAAGATGGATGTAAGTACACATCATGAAACAAATTCACAAAAAAATATTGCAATACTTGTTACAAAAGAACCACTATGTCTAGAAGTTATTCTAAAAAATGCAAAATCTCTAAAAGGAAAAATTTCAGTAATCATAGGTACAGAAAAAACATTAGCTCCATTAGCAAAAAAAGCAAATATTCCATTTGTTGCAGTTGAAGAAAAAATTCAATCAAAAGCTGAAGATAAAATTATAGAAATTTGTAAAAAATATAACATTGATTTAATTTCTCTTGCAAGATATATGAGAATCCTTTCTCCGAATTTTGTCTGGAGATATCCAAATAGAATTATCAATATTCATCCATCATTGTTACCAGCATTTCCTGGTGCATTAGCATATGCACAAGCTTTTGAAAGAGGAACAAAAATTGTTGGTGTTACATCCCATTATGTTACAGAGAATTTAGATCAAGGACCAATTATTTTCCAAGATTCTTTCAAAGTCGATCCAAATGATACATTAGAACAAATAAAATCAAAAGGACAAAAATTAGAAGCTGAAACATTACTTAAAGCAACAAAAATGCATTTGGAAAACAAACTTGAAGTTCGTTGGAGAAAAGTTCACATTAAATCAAAGTGAAATTAATGACAGATATCAAGGCTCAATTTGATCCAATTTTAAGACAATCAATTAAAAAGAAAAAACATGTTGCAGTAATTCCAATTGGTTCAATTGAGCAACATGGACCACATTTACCCATATCAACTGATTCTGATATTGTAACAGAGGTTGCAAAAAAGATTTCAGAAAAAAATGGATATATGTTACTCCCAACAATTTCTACAGGGGTTTCATTTGAACATGCACCATTTTTTAATTTGAGTATCAAAGAAACAACATTAAGAAATGTTTTGGTAGATTTGTGTGATTCATTATTTGACAATAACATAAAGACAATTTTCATAATTAATGGTCATCATGGAAATCAAAAAGCAATGAATGGTATAGATTTGAAATTGAAAAAGAATTCAAAAAATAAACTCAAAGTTTTCTCATTTTCATATTGGCATTTTATGAAAAGAGAATTTGATCATGCAGGATTTGTAGAAACATCACTAATGATGGCAATTTCAAAAAACCTCAAAATGAAATCAGCTAAAAAAGGTCTAATTACAGATAATATGACATCACAAGAAATTAAAAAAATTAGTAGATTAGCTAACAAATCATTTCCAAAAGCTACGAAAAATGGAATTTGGGGAGATCCCACAAAAGCCACAAAAAAAGATGGACAAGTGATTTTGTCTGAAATTGTTAAAAATTTGTCAAAAAAGTGTCAAACTTGCCTCACTGGGCATAGCTCATAGTTTCACCAATGGAAATTTAATATAACGCCTCAATATCCAAGTCAATAAGTGATTAATGATGTCCCTTGATATGGCAGTAAAGGTATTGGATGAGAGTATCAATCAAGTTGTATTGATAAAACTCAAAGGAAGTAAAACAATTAGAGGCACTCTTCTTGGCTTTGACCAACACATGAACCTGCTACTCGATACTTCAGAGGAAATTCCTACTGAAGGCGATTCAAAAAGTCTTGGAACCATTGTAGTTAGAGGAGACAATGTAGTTATGATATCTCCTCCACCAGCACAAAAATAGGTGAAATGCAATGACGAAAGGTACAACTTCTATGGGTGGTTTTACAAAGAAGAAAGTTCACATTAGATGTAGAAGATGTGGTAAAAACTCACTTCACAAACGTCATCACCAATGTGCAAGTTGTGGATTCCCAGAGGCTAAACGCAGAAAATATTCCTGGATTAAATGGTATACTTAGATGCAAGAAATTGCAATTATTCTTAGTTCATTAGCTGGTGTAGCTACAGCAGCCGCTGTAAGAAAAATGCCACGAGACAAAAATCAACTACTTAGTCTTGGTGCAAGTTCACACATTAAAAGTCAAATTGGATCATTAAGAATTGAGAAAGACATTCTCACAAAAACGATTTCTAGATTATATCAAGATGATTCTGATTTTTCAAAAATTCAAAAAGACAAATTGTTATTAAAATATCAACATCAATTAGGAATTATTTTAGCTAAATTAGAAAAATTAGAACAAGCAAGTAAACATCCAGATTTAGGTCCAGTAGGAGATGGTTTGATAACATTAATGGATCAAAAATTATCCAAATTAGATGATAGATTATACGAATTATCATCAAAGATGACAAGTAAAGTTCAAACTCCAGAAATTAAAGAACCAGAAATAAGTGAAGCAAAACAAAAAATCTCAAAATCAATTAAAGATACATTCAACTTTGAAAAAACTAAAGAAACAAAAATTAAACCAATAGAAATCCCTGCAACAAAATCAAGACAATCATTTGAATTAACTACATTAACAAACATTTCAAGAAAAGAACCAAAATTCCCATTATTTGAAAATGAGATTAAAGAAGTTGCAAAACCAATGCCTAAACCAAAAATTGTTCAAACAGAAGTCATTAAACCAAAAGAAGAGATAATTCAAGAAGTAATTGCACCTAAACCTAAAGTTGAAGATAAAATTGAGATTATCCAAGAAGTTGTATCAAAACCAGAACCAAAATTAGAAACTAAACCTGACATTGAAAAAGAAGTTGCAAAAATTACAGAACACAAGGCACTTCCAGAACCTAAAACAAAACCAACCACACTTGATGATGACTTTGATGATGATACAGATGATTTAGATAAAATCAAAGGAAACATCATGAAAGTACTTTCAAAGCTTGATCAAGCAGAGGTAGAGTAATTGTCTTATGATGATGCCATAAAGGCATTATCAAATGATGCATTAAAGTTTGTCAAAGATGATAGTGTTATTGGATTAGGAAGCGGTAGAGCTGCAACTGCACTTGTTAAATCACTTGGTAAATTAATTAAAATAAAAAAATACAATATAGTAGGAGTACCTACATCATTACAAATCAAATTAACTGCAGAAAAAGCTGGAATACAACTTGTAGAGGCAGATCAAGTAAACCATATTGATGTTGTATTTGATGGTGCAGATCAAATTGATTCTGAAAAATTTGTAATAAAGGGAGGTGGTGGAGCATTGTTACGAGAAAATATTTTGTTTAGTCTAGCAAAAAAAGTTGTAGTGATGGCAGACAA
>CAYTNP010000002.1:8857-28670 GCA_964439165.1 uncultured Nitrosopumilaceae archaeon
ATTTTTCTTAGAAAACCAGATTTGATTTACAAAGCCAAAATTGGCGGAAAATTTGAGATTCTTTAGATTTTTCTTTCAACTAATTTACCGTGACCTAATTTTCCAATGACTTCAAAGTCATCAGATATCAATTCCCCTCTAACAATTGTTTTTACAGGCCAACCTTTCAAATTTCTTCCCTCATATACAATATAGTCTGAAAATCCACCAAACAATTCAGATGATACTTTTTTTTCCTTTTTCAAGTCAATCATCGTAATATCAGCATCAGAATCTTTCTCCAGAGTTCCTTTTTTAGGATACATTCCAAATATTTTAGCAGCATTAGTGCTGGTAAAGTGTACAAATTGTTCCAAAGTTATTTTGTTTTGATTTACTCCATCGTTTAGCAATATAGGAAGAACAGTTCCAATTCCTGGAAAACCTGCCAAAGCACCCCAAACATCATCACCATCTAGTTTGAGTTTGAGTTGATTTGCCACATGATCAGTACCTATTGTATCAATTTGATTTCCAGATAATGCTTTCCAAACAGCTTTTCTATCATTTTCTGTTCTAATTGGAGGCATAACTTTAGCAAGATAACCATCTTGTTTTTCATAAGATAATGTAAGATAATGAGGACATGTTTCTACATAGATTTTTGTTCCAAGTTTTTTTTCTTCTTGAATTTGTTCTAATGCTTTTTCTGAACCAATATGAACAAAATAAATCACGCAATCATAATCTCGTCCAAATTTTGAAACAGTTTTGATTGCTTTAGCTTCAAATTCAGGAGAACGGCTTTCAGACCATGCAGAAAGACCATCTTGTTTTTTTTCTTTTGCAGTTTTAATTCCACATCCACATGATTCATAATCTTCTGCATGAACTAATACTGGACAACCAAGTGATGCAGCAGTTTTTACAGTTTGTTCAACTATGTCATCAGTAACATCAACTTGAGCTGGAGATAATTGAGTTGAATTTGGTGGCATGTCCATGTATACATGTCCTACTTCACCACCTAGATTCATGTAAATTTTAAAAGATGTTATTCCTTTATCTACACATAAATTCATTTCATTGATTTGTTGTTTTGTAAAAACTGATGCATGTATTGCATAATCTACATAATGGTTTTGGGATGCAGCATCAATTTGAGATTGTAATGAATTTGAAAAAGAATCACCTAATCTAAGCATCCTCATCATTGTAGTTATCCCACCAATTGCTGCAGCGTGTGATTCAGTTTTTGCTGCTTCATTGATTGGAGAATAGACACCATAATGAACATGAGTGTCAATTGGTCCTGGAACACTAATCAATCCATTACCATTAATTTTATGATCACATGAAGGAATATCATTTGTTAGTCCTACAATTTTTCCTTCATCAATAATGATATTTTTATCAATCATTCCTTGAGGAAGCACAACATGTGAATCAGTAATCACAGTATCATACGTCATCTGAGAATTTCATGCCTTTGAGTCTATTATGCGTTGAGATAGACCAATCTCTTCAAATATATTGATTCAGTAATAATAGCAGAATCAGAAATATGACAGATGATGTATGTGATTTTTGTAAGGGTGTAGGTTCTAGTTCATCAAATGTATGTGTGTATTGTAATGGTACAGGAGAATGGAACAAAGCTGCACAAGCATATGTTAAAAACCATATTTGTCAATGTATTGTACTAGACAGAAAGTTTTGTCCTGTATGTAACAAAGCATGTCATCATGATACCTCATTGAATCCAAAACAAAAGATTGATCCAGGTTATGGAGGCATGCCATCTAAAGAAATTACTCCAATGGTGTAAATTATGAAAATTACAGTCAAAGAAGGATGGAGTAAACAAAGTAAAATGGCAATTGTTGCTATCATAGTTAGTATGATTGCAATTGTTGCAGCAGTAGTATTTGATTAAGTATCAAAATCTATTTGTTCAACAAAGTGTTTTCCATCAGAAGTTTTACATTGACGTGGATGAGATTCCATTGCGGGATTTCCTGCAGCAGTACATTCTTCAAAATTATTAATTTCATTTGATTCAATCTGTAATGATTCAAAAATTGTGATTTTAGGCATTGTACATGGTGTTGTAATGCAGTTGAATGTTTCAAATTTGTCAATTAATGGAACAAAAAATATTACCACTAGTACAGGAATTACGATTGTTGGAATAACCATGAGTTTTTTATTCATAAATTAAATCATTTTTCAAAGAATACAAGTATTGCTTATGATTAGCCAGTTTGAGGGCCGATGGTTTAGGGGTATAATGCCTCGTTCGCAACGAGGATGTCGAGGGTTCGATTCCCTCTCGGTCCACTAAATTTTTACAAAATCTAAATTATAGGCAAAAGATATCAGAATTGTCTAAAAATCAAGAAACTATTATACATAAATGGTAAATCAATGAGATTATGGAAGTTTTTGATGGAAAAAAGGCCGCTCAAGAATACATGTCAAAACATACTCTAGCATTTTCAACTCCAGAATTAACATTAATGAGATTTGCTTTTTGGTTAGGGGATTCAGTACCAGATCCTAAAGGAGAAAAGTCTGAAGGCATTCCAAGAATGTTGACGTTTATGACAGAACAAGATTTCCAACCAGTTCTAATTGATGATGATAAATATGAGCCATCAGGTGCAGTAAAAAGTTCAGCATTAACTGGAAATCCTTTCAGTGAGGCAACAACAGATGGAAAGTTTTGCTCTGAATGTGGTTCTAGTTTATCAGCTACTGCAAAATTTTGTCCTGAATGTGGAACAACCCAATAAAAAAATTATTTCAATTTTTGATTTTATGCTTTAGCTCCGCACTTTGTGCAGAACTTTGCATTTGGTCTTAATCCAGCACCACAAGAAGAACATCCATTAGGATCAGCTTCCTGAACAGTTCTTCGTGGCATCATAGAAGGATCAGGTGATGGTAAAGTTCCAACTTCTCCAAACGCTTCTTGAGCAGATACGATTCCTGGTGGACCACCGCCAACTGGATTTTGTGGAGTTCCTGCTCTTGGAGGCATTCCACCTGGCATTCCTCCAGGGTTTCCCATTCCAGGCATTAAGCCAGGGGATTGTGTATTTCCAGAACCAGAACCAACAGATTTTTTTAATTCGAAAATCACTTTGATTGCTAAAAATTCTAATGCAGAATATGCTACAGTATAATCTCCAAGTTTTTGAAAGAATTCTTTGTCACTTATCTGACCTTTTTTGTACATATTGTTAGTATCTAAAAATGATTCATAGTATCCTTGGGATTCATCAAAAAGACTTTGTAATTTATCAAATAGCATGTTAAGAGTATCTACTTCTCCAAATGACATAATCTGCCTCAATTTTTGGAATATTAATTACTTTAGTCTTAAAGAGAGGCTAGAATTCTTAATTTTTTTCCAGAGAAAAAGTCAGTCTCCTTTGCTTTGGAGACTATGTAATGTATTAACTAGTTTATGTGAGCTTTTGGGCCCCCAGCTAACACCGCGAGATGTCTCTGACTCAATGAATTCCATTAAACTGAGTCTTTGTTAAAAATCAGGGTCAAAAAGAGTAACTTTTTGCTAAAGAATTTTTCATTGATTTTTAATTTGTGTGTAAAAAAATATCAAAATCAGACAAAATAATACTCGGTTTAAATATGCCATGAAAGATAACTTTTCGTGTTAATTAGCATAAAGGGAGGAATGTAGATCTTATGTCAAATCAAAATACTAGCTGTCCAAGATGTGGAAAAAATTCATTGCTAACTGATGATGTTACAGGAGAACAGTTTTGTTCAAAATGTGGATTTGTAATTACTGAAAAATCTCAAGAGTCTGGTCCAGAATGGAGATCATTTCAAAAAGACAGTGGTTCAAATCCAGCAAGAGCAGGTGCCCCATCATCACTTACAATTCATGATATGGGATTATCTACAGTAATCAATCCATTAAACAAAGACGCTTCAGGAAAACCACTTTCTACTTCAATGAAAAGTACAATTGAAAGATTAAGAACTTGGGATAGTAGAAGTCAAGCTCATGAACCTGTTGATAGAAATTTGAGACAAGCATTAGGTGAATTAAATAAATTAAAAGACAAAGTTTCAGTTTCTGCAAATGTTTTAGAAAAGGCAGCTTATATTTACAGAAAATCATTAGAAAAAAAATTAGTTAGAGGACGTTCTATTTCTGCAATGATTGCTGCATCACTTTATGCAGCATGTAGAGATACAGAAACCCCAAGAACTCTAAAAGATATTGCAGATGCAGCTAATGTAAAAAGAAAAGATATCGCTAGATGTTATAGATTATTGCACCATGAACTTGAATTAAAAATGCCAGTTGTTGATTCAGTTCAATGTATTGCAAGAATTTCAAGTAAACTAAAGATTACAGAAAAAACAAAAAGATATGCAATCAAAGTTCTCAAAGAAGCACAAGACCGTAAAGAATCAGCAGGAAAAGATCCAATGGGACTTGCAGCATCAGCATTGTATTTATCTTGTGTAAAAAATGGTGTTTCAGTTACCCAGAGAGATATTGCAGAAGCTGCAGGAGTTACCGAAGTAACAATCAGAAATCGTTACAAGGGATTAAAAGCAGAACACATAGATGAATAATAAAAAATAGAATAAAAATTTTGGAACTTATGTTCTAACTTTATGCTAATGCTCTATCAATCATGTTTTGATAGGATTCTTTTGTTGCAGCACCTACTTGTTGACTGACAATTTCTCCTTTGTTAAGAAGAATTAATGTTGGAATACTAAATACATTGTATTTTGATGCCAATTCGTTGGCCTCATCAACATTTACTTTGACAAACTTTACTTTGCCATCATAGTCACTTGCTAATTCTTCAACTACTGGACCCACCATTCTACATGGACCACACCATTCAGCCCAAAAATCAACAAATACGGGAATATCAGAATTTATCACATCTATTTCCCAAGATTTTGCATCAGAGATTTGAGTAACACCCATTGTGATTTTGTTTTATTGAACATACCTAAAAACGTTAACCAGAATTCACACCATATTTTTTGTGGTATGAAAATTTGACATATACTTAAATGACGTTTTTAGTAAATCCCAAACATGAGTTCAGAACTTAGAATCAAAAAGTTAAGAGGTTCTGGAGGCTATGTAATGGCCAGAGTTTCAGATGAACAACAAATGAAAGGAAATTTGGGTGGTCCAGATTTATTTTTAGCACCAATTGGAAGATTAGATGCTGAATTTGTTACTAAACATTTTTGCAACACATGTGAAAAGGAATTTGAAGGTCCTCCAAAAATAGAATTTGAAAATCCTAACGAAGAAGTAGCTGAAAATTTACTATTAGCAGAAAAAGGCCAGTATATTTGTAATTCATGTAATTCATCAATAGCAGAATATAGGGAATTCAAAAAGCAGGATGAACAAGGTGAGGTAGGAACTGCAAGATCAATTGAACAAGTTGCAAGTGTACCTCAAGTTGAAACACCTCAAGTTGAAATGCCACAAATTCAAAATACAGAAATTCAACCAACACCACAACCACCCCAAGAAACAGCTACCCAACCAGGTCCTGTTACTTCTATTAGTTCAATTGAGGGAAGAGCAGTGATTGATGAAAATGCAAACAAAGTAGGAACTGCAAAACAAGTAGGAATCGATGGAACTCAATCAATGGTTCTAGTAATTACAAAAAATGATGGTTCTGAAGGCAGTATCCCATGGAAAAATATCAAAAAAGTAGGAGAAGTGGTTCTATTAGGAAATCCAGAAGCAGTATCTCAACCAGGACAATGTTCTTGTGGATTTGTAAACAAAGATGGTTCTAAATTCTGTGAAGATTGTGGAACACCACTTTCATAGTAAGTAAATTTTATCAATGATATTATAGGCAAATAAAAAATTGGCAAAAAAATCAATTTCAAAAGGAGTAATTAAAGACATTCTGATTGTAGCCATAGGAGTTTTAGTAATATGGATAGGATTGCAAGTAGCTTTTGGAACTCAAAATCCATTTTATGTAGTTGCAAGTGGAAGTATGATTCCAGCTTTAGAAGTTTATGATGTTTTAGTTGTACAAGGACATGAACCATTTGAAGAAATAGGAATAGGAGATATTATTGTATTTGATCGACCGTCTGATCATAATAGGGTAATTGTTCACAGAGTGGTATCAATAATTGATGATGAACCTAAAACAGTAAGAACTCAAGGAGATGCAAATCCAGCATCAATTCCAGGTACAGACTTTCCAATAACTGAAGAAGAGTATATTGGAAAAGTTGCTCATGTTCTACCCCAAGTAGGATATGTAACTCAATTACTCAAACCACCAACAAATTACATCATAATCGTAATTGTTGTAGGGGTAATGGTGATTAAACAATTCGCAAAAAAGAAAAAAGAAAAAAAATCACTGTCAGATTTTGAAAAACAAGATGATGAAAGTTCAAATGTTTCAGAAGAATTATCAGATATTAATGAAATTGAAAAGGATTCAGAATATTATGAAAATACAGATAAATCAGATGTAGAAATTGAAGATGTAAAAAAAGATGATTCAGAAAAAGACGAAAACAATTCTAAATAATTCAGGCAAACAGGTTCACATGATGCCTAAATAGACATTAGATCGTCCTGTTTGCTTGGTAGTATTATTCTCTCAAAATAACTAAAAAAGGATCCTCAGAAATCATAAGTTTAGAGAGTAGAATGATTTAAAAATTAATATAATTTTTTTATAAAAAATTTCAATCTAATTTTTTTAAATTACAGAGTCTTTAGTTTTAAAAACTCGTTTAAAGTATTCAGTAGATTCTTTTGGCTCTTCTATATCATTAGTAATTCCTGCCAAATGTTTTGCTAGATTCTTTTTGTAACCAACTTGCATTTGTCTTTGAATCTGAATTCTTTGAGCTTGTGGAGAACCAGCACCATGCATAGATTCTGTTAGATAACCAACGGCATTTCTACCAAGAGTCATATTTTCAATTAATCTTAAAATTCTCATTCTATTTTCAACATCAGCACCTTTTCTTCCTGCAAGATATTTTTTGAGTAATGGACCTGCTTCTGGATGTCTAAAGTCTTTCTCAGAAGGAAGGGTTACTACTAAACCACCTGCAATATCTTGTGCCAGTCTACTTATTTCATATGGGAATCGAGTTACATTGTGTTTACAAACTTGAGCTAACATATCATCATTTAAGAAAACACCAGACTTCATCTTTTGACCTTGATGAGAAGATGCAATTCCTGCTGCAAATATTGTCTCATTAAGATGAGTCATCTCAATAATTTTATCTTTAATGTGAGATACTTTTGGAACTCCATTGTAATCTGCAATTGTGGCTGCAGCACCAATTAAGACATCACCTAATCCTGTTTTGCATACATAACTTCGTCTATGATAGCAAGTAAAACGTTCAACTAACATTGATGCAAATTCAAATTCTCCATTCATGAAAACTTTATCCCATGGAATAAACACTCTATCTAAAATTATCAAAGCTTCTTGTCCACCATATTTTGCATTTCCATCATCAATGTCACCTTCTTCCATACTTCGTGTATCACAAGACTGTCTACCATAGATGTATGTGACACCTTTTGCATCAGCTGGAATTGCACCAACAATTGCCCAATCTTTATCAGATTCAGTCAATCGAATTGTTGGCATTAAAATTATCCAATGAGAATTGATACATCCAGTTTGGTGTGCTTTTGCACCAGAAACATAAACTCCTTTTTCATCAGAATCAACTATCCTAGTAAATAAATCAGGATCTTCTTGTTCTGCAGGTCCTTTACTTCTATCACCTTTTGGATCAGTCATAGCACCGCCAATAACAAAATTTTCTTTTTGAACCATTTTTACAAATTCTAAGAATCTTTTATGATAATCTGTTCCATGTTTTTCATCAATTTCAAATGTAGTAGAATGTAAAGCATTCATTGCATCCATTCCAACACATCGCTGGAAACAAGTTCCAGTATTTTGACCTAATTTTCTTTGCATTTTATTTTGTAAAACTAAATCCTCTGCACTCTCAGCAATATGCAAAAATCGATTAACTTTCAATCCAGAAAGAGAAGAATCAGCTGATGCTAGTGCTTCTTCACGAACTGCTAAGTCATAAGTTTCTGCGACTGCATTAATTGAAGGTCGAATAATTGGATGATCAACATAATTTTCAACTAATTCTCCAAAAAGGTAAATTTTTAGATCTCTACCTCTAAGACTTTCAATATAATCATCACCAGTCTTAATTTCAGACATGTAATGATAATCATTTTGATGTTGTATAAATATTCTAGATTAAATCAAGAGTAATTTTAGGAATAAGTTCCGATCAGAGGCCTATACGTACATCTAAAATTTTACAACCTTTGCCTTTTTCCATTACCAGGACAGGGTTCATGTCTAGTTCTTTGATTTCTTTAAAGTCAGAAACTAGTTGAGATAATCTTTGAATACATTCAGAAAGTTTTGTGATGTCAGAAGGTTTTTCACCTCTTACTCCCTGAAGTATCTTTTGTGTTTTAATTGAGGCAATCATATCATCTGCTTCTTTGTCAGTTACAGGTGCTAGTTTGAATGTAACATCTTTTAGAACTTCAACATAGATACCACCCATTCCAAGCATGATTACTGGACCAAATCCAGGCTCTAATTTGGAGCCAATGATTAGTTCTTTACCACCCTTTACCATCTCTACAATCAAAACACCTTTGATCTCGGCTTTTTTGTCATATTTTTTAGCATTTTTAACAATGGTTTTGAAAGCATCTTTAATTTCAGAATCACTATTTAGATTAACTTTAACTCCTCCTGCATCTGATTTGTGAATAATTTGTGGTGATGCAATCTTCATTACAACTGGATAACCAATCTTTTTTGCAATTTTTACAGCTTCTACTTCATTTTTTGCTAAAGCACTTTGGGGTAGAGGTAAACCGTATGCTTTGAGAACTTCTTGTCCTTCTTCTTCTAAAAGATTTGGTCTCTTTTCTTTTTTTACTTTAGCAAAGATTTTCTTTGCTTTTGCTTTATTTACTTTGAATTTAGTAATTTTTCCTTCTTTAGAATTTACCCAAATTGCAAATGTTTTCATTGCAGCTAAAGTTCTAATTGCTCCTTCAGCATATGTGTAATAAGGAACATTTCCTTCGGATAAAATTTCTCTATTTGTAATTCCTTCATCTAATCCCATCAAACTTGCAAGCATTGTTTTTTTGTATTTCTTTGACATTGAAACAATTACTTCAGCTAGTTTATCATAATTTAGAGTCCCAGATGGTGTACACATTGTAATGACTGAACCAACTTTTGGGTGTTTTAGTACACGATCCAAAACATTATTGAATCGATTAAAATCGGCATCACCTACAATATCTACTGGGTTTCTAGAACTTCCCCAAGGAGGAATTACTTCATCAATCTTAGGACGAATACTATCAATTTTGGCCATTCTAATTTTTGCTTTAGAACAGGCATCAGTCGAAATAATTGCAGGTCCTCCTGCATTTGATACAATAACTAAACCACCTGCTGTTGGAAGTGGTTGTTTTGAAAATGCAGTTGCATAATCAAATAGTTCTTCCATAGTATCAACTCTGATTGCACCTGATTGCTTTAGTAATGCATCATAGATTTCATCTGAACCCATCAAAGCACCAGTATGAGACATTGCAGCCTTTGCACCCTCTGGACTACGTCCAGATTTTAGAACAAGTACTGGTTTTTTGAGTTTTTTAGTAATATTTTTACAAACTTTAAGGAATTCCTGACCATCTCCCATGTCTTCAAGATACATTACAATAACTTTGGTTTGTTTGTGAGTTGCAAGAATTTTTAGAATATCTACTTCGCTCATTACAGCTTTATTTCCAAGGCTTACTACTGCAGAAAAACCAATTCCTTGAGCGCTAGCATCTTCAACTAATGCTGCACATATTGCACCACTTTGTGATACAAGTGCAATTTTTCCAGACTTTGGTGTAATTTTAAGAAATGTAGAATTCATCATTGTCTTTGGATCAAGATTCATGACACCAAGACAGTTAGGTCCAATGATTTGGATTTTGTATTTTTTAGCAATATCTTTTATTTCTTGTTCACGTTTTGCTCCTTCTTCATCAACTTCTTTGAAACCAGCAGTGATAATGATTACACCTTTTACTTTTTTCTTACCACATTCTTCTAGAACTGGTGCAACCAAAGTATTTTTGATGACAATTACAGCTAGGTCAATAGATTTTGGAACATCTAAAACACTCTTGTATGCTTTTTTGTAAAAAACGGTATCTCTTGATGGACTAATTGGGAAAACAGTTCCTTTGAAACCATTCATAATATTTGATGTAATTGTAGCACCAACACTTCCTCTCTTATCAGATGCACCAATTACTGCAATTGATTTTGGTGATAAAATTGGAGAATCTGCCATGTAAGTTGGATCTAAGGATTTTGTATAATAAAGTTATTCATGAAAATTCCTGATCTCTGATTTTTAGCTTCCCAGCATCTTCCCTGCAAGATTCTCTTTTCTAGGAATCCAAATGATTGAAAGGTTAGAAAATTTTCCCATTATTTTCCAAGCTTGACGAGCTAAATTTCGTAATTGTTCGTTATTTATTGCAAATTCATGGTTTAATTGATTTACAGTATTTTTTGAATCACTAAAAATTGTGATTTCTTCATCTGAGTCAAGGAATTTGTTTAATGCAGAAATAATTGCCAGATATTCAGCCTGATTATTTGTCAATTCAGGTTTTTTTTCATAAAATGATTCACCTGTCTCTTTAACAAAATAGCCATATCCACTACTACTTCCTCCAGAACCATCAACATAAACACTAATTCCCATCTTTATACAACCTCGTAATCTTTACAATTAGATTAAGTGCTATCATGTAAATAATTGTAGATATTCCTTGAGATACAATTGATGCAAGATAAGGATCATAGTTTATCGTCAGAAAATAATATTGTAAAGCCCATCTAACAATAGTGTAAATTATTTCTGCAATTCCAAGAGATGTAATTAATTTTTTAAGATCTTGTTTTAGTTTTACAGTATCAGTACCGCCTGATTCTAATCTGTATTTTTTTCTATTATCCAAATAAAATAAACTGCTAAAAACAGAAAAATAAATCACATAATCTGCAATTGTTGTATACGTAGTATTTAGATAATCTACTTGATCAGAAAGAATTTGGGCAATTACTGCAGAAATAGTGATTGAGGCAGTAAATGCAATTAGAACATTTTTGTTAAGTTTTAGGTATTCTTGTAACACTGGTTTAGATTATTTTTTGTTACAATTAAACTCAATCTAAAGTAATTTTTAAAAATATTATCAATCCAGCTAATTCTGCAATTCCTACACCTAACATGTATGGGAAGATTTCATGAGAAAATATTTGCTCCATTGAAAAATATGCTAATGCTCCAATAACATTATGCAAAAACAACATAGCAGCAACAACAATCATACCTAATGGAAGTTGAGCTCTAGTAGTACCATACATTTTTCCAAATATCACAATTAAAATTCCAAGTATACCCATATTGACAATTGACACAATTGACAAAACTAGAGAAGTAGGCTCCATTTAGAAAAAATCACCTCGTAAGCGTTTATTTACTTTTATCCAGTTTTCCTTCAATTTCTTCAAATGTCTCCATGTTAACCTCTAAAAAGGTGGATGGGAAATATGCAACACCATATTTTTCTCCCATTTTTGTAATTAGATTATTTTTTTCAAGTACCTTAATGTGATGTTGAATTGCCTTATAATCAAGGCCCAATTCCTTTGCCAATTGATTGATGTTTAAAGGATTTTTTTTATTTTTGAGATAATTTTTAATCGGTTTAATCCTCCTCGTGAACCTGTAAAAATGAACCAAAGTAATCTTTTGGTATTTGGATCATTTGTCATAAATCTAGAATGCAATTATGACTACAAAAATGTACTTTAGGTTGAAAATAAAAGTAGAAAGTATAAAACCACAATCAATTAAATTTCTTTGAAACAAAACATGTCATTAAATTATGATGCCCCATTATACAGACCTCCATCAGAAGCAAGATCATTAATCTTTCAAGTTACATTGGGTTGTTCATTTAACGAATGTTCTTTTTGTGATATGTACAGATCAAAAGAATACTCAGAAAGATCATGGGAAGAAATTAAATCTGAAATTGACATGATGGCAAATTATTTACCAGATACAAGACGAGTGTTTCTTGCAGATGGAGATGCATTAAATCTTGATGCAGAATTTATGATAAAAATTGTAAAATACATTAAAGAAAAATTTGAAAAATTAGAAAGAATTTCATGTTATGCAATGCCAATGAATATTTTGAAAAAAACTCCTGAAGAATTAAAAAAAATGAATGAAGCTGGATTGGATATGTTTTATTTAGGAATTGAAAGTGGTGCAGATATTGTATTAAAAAAAGTAACAAAAGGTGCGGTTGCAAAAACAATTATCAAATCAGTGAACAAAGCAAAGGAAGCAGGGTACATCATGTCATGCATGATAATTTTAGGTTTAGGTGGAAAAAAATATTCAAAAGAACACATCAAAGGAACTGCCGAAGTAATTAGTGCATGTTCGCCACAATACGTAGGTGCATTAACTCTATATCTAGAAAATGGAATCAAACAAGAATTCATTGACAAATATGAAGGAGAGTTTGTTAGAATCAATGATGATGAATCATTAGAAGAATTGTATAGTTTGATTAATCAAATTGATTCAGAAAAAGAGATTGTGTTTAGAGCAAATCACGGTTCAAATGCATATACAATCAAAGGAACATTCCCACAAGACAAACAAGATATGTTAGATAAGATTGACTGGATGAAACAACACCCAGAAATGATGCGTCCTCAAGGGTTAAGAGGGTTCTAAATCAATTCTTGATCAAGATATACAACTTTGAAAATTTTAACTAAATAATTACCATCAAAAATTTTACTTGTATGACCATTTTCTGAGTTTTGTACTCGGAATTGATATTCATAGTTACCATCTTTATCTACACTGGTCTGAGCAAAATGTACTGCGTCATTGTCTTTAAAAATTTGAATGATTACAGGATAACCGTCAACATGACTTGCAATCTTTCCTTCAACAAATGCCCAAGGTAATGAATTATCTTCAGGAGTATGGAAAAATATTGTTGATTTTTCTAATCCAATAATTCCATTTAATGAAACAATTTCTGTTTGTGATTCATGTGTATGACCGTCAATTAGGATTTGACCAGAATGAGGATGAGCAAAGACAGAATTTGTGGAAAACAATAAAGCAAATGCTAAAGTAAAAACACATGAAAATAAAATTATTTTATTCATAAAAATTTTGAAATAAACTAGTTTAAGAATTTTTCAAATTAGAGGGTATCAATAATTGTTTTAAGGTTCTCAGGCAATTCTGGTAATTCAGTATGACTTTCATTGTTTTGTAAATTTTCAGGACCTATTCTTCTAACTTTTTGAGTTCCAATCAAAGTATCGATATTTCTTTGAATGTCTTTTTCAGGTAGAACTGACTTTAATTTTTCTAGTACAATTTCTTCATTTTCATATTTTTTAATAGCGTATTGGACAAGAATGATTTTTTCATCAAAAGTAAATTGAGACATATTTTCATCAATAATTTAAGGCTAATAATCTTTGAGCAATGAAAAATGGTTAAAATATGATAAATTCCAAATTATCATACTTGGTAAGCAAATTACAAGTAATTTCAAACGTATTATCAACTAAAAGATATAGAGGAATTGCAATAATTAGCGGATTAGGATTAGGTGTAATCTATTATTTTTTGACTATGGCAATGTTACCATCACATTTTGATGTTGCAGTAGAATTGGCTCCTTCATATCTTGCTACATCAATTGCTCTAACAATTATCATTTCCTCACTTGGGGGAATCAATTTTGCGATGGTAGCATTTAGAATTAAAAGAATGAAAATGATGAATTCTGTTAAATCAAATTCTTCAACAATGTTAGGAGGAATATTTGGAGTGTTTACTCCAGGATGTCCTGCATGTACAGCCCCATTGGCAGTGATTTTAGGAGCTGTAGGTGGATTATCCTTGTTTCCAATGCAAGGATTGGAATTGAAATTTATTTCTGTAGGTGTTTTAATTTTTTCAATTTTTTGGATTGCAAAAGGCCTACAAAGTAAAAGTTGTTGTAAGATTGGATAAACAAAAATCAGTTTAAATTTTCATAATACAATTTGATAACTTGTTCAACTATAGAATTAGTGTCTGCATCTTTTTCTGTGCTTACCAAAAGTAAATAGTCAGAACCCAAGTAAAATGAAAAACGTTTTACTTTATCGTATTCAACTAAAGTATACTTGGCTAAACCAAGCCATTTTGACATATCTTTACGTGCTTTCCAATCAAGAATTGAAATGTTTACTAACTCATTTTCTGCATGTTCTGAAAGATGATTTTCAACTCCATCTCTCATTCCACCGCCTGCACGAGTTGCCCATTCATCATAAACTGTTGCAAATCTAATTTTAGGATTAGAGTCTAGAATTTGTGAACAAAATTTTTCATAATCCATGGACATACATTTGAACTTGAATTATTAGAAGTTTTGTTGAGAAATTAGATAAATAACTAAAATATGGGCCCACGGGGATTCGCCTACCATTTTGGGGATTAAATGAGACGCAGATAGGCATGGAAAAGTTATTTTTAGATTTGAAAATCAATTTTCGAGTTTGATTTTCTTTTTACAGTGAGGGCAAATCAGTGTTTTGGGCTCTTCATAGGATTCTCTCATCTTTTCAGACATCAAAATATTGCATATATCCCAGGGAGTAATTGAGATGTCCTTGTAGATGACATAAGGATGATCCATTTTTTGCATCTTTTCACAAAGTTGATTCAAACTAAGATCTTCTTTGATTATTGTAACATCATCTAACTCTACTTTGCTAACTGGAGTGTTTAAGAGATCCTCTACATCAGGTTGAAACTTCAAAGCATTAGATATTTCTTTGAGAATTAGTCGATCACTAATGTATTGATTTGAGTATTCTAGTAATAATTTTCTAGTTTTATTCTCAAACATTGAATCTACTATAGTCTTCAAAGAATCATCAGGTTCAAATGTAATAATCGCTTTTTTTGGTAAAGATGAAATTGAAATGTCAGTTTCACACTTTATTCCAATTTCCAACATTTTTCTTGCCGAAATTGGAGAATGGCCCTGAAATCTATTAGGAATGATTGCAAATGCTCTTCTCGATGCAGTCCACTTGTCCATTAATTCCTTGAGAGTAGTAGTCTTTTCAACGATAGGAAGTTCTTTAAACATAATATCTTTGACTTTGGTGTCGTATTGGAAATCACGAGTAGGGTTTTCCCTGATATGATTTAGTAAATCGTATCCTCCCACAATTCCCAAAACATTATGTTCATCATCTCTAATTACAATAGAGTCTGTGGCAGATTCAAGATATTGGACACACATCTCAGTTGCAACAAACACCTCCCGTTCTTGATTGAGATAGACACAGGGTGCAGAGGTCAGACTTTCTGCAAATGCTTCTTCCAATGTCAATTCACAAACATTGCAAGATTTTGGGTATATCCAGGGTCTCATAATGCATTATAGGAAATTCTGATATTTTAGGAGATTTTCAATTATTATCTTTGAGAATCATGTAATTTTTTTTCCATAATCTTATCAAATTTGAGAATTATTGATTATTGCTTTATGTCATAAAATGTACTGTAATGTATGTCTCAAGAACTTCCAATTGCAGAAAGGACTCTAGGAGAGTTACTTCCAGAAAGACTAACGTGGACTCTATGTATCCATATTGACAAAGGAAAAGAGGTTTGGGTAATTGCGGGAATGCTTGCACAGTATTTGGAGTCGGTAACTGATTCCATCATAATAAGAGACGAAAAAGAAAACCCCATAGGAACAATCGGAGGAAAAGAAATAATGGAAAATCTTCTAAAAAATCCCACCTCAGGACTATTTTATGGAACCAAAGTAGAAGACATCATGGAATCAAATCCTGTGATAGTTACAAAAGATACAAAGTACAAAGATTTGATGGGTTTTTGGAAAGAAAGAGGCAGGGCCTATGCTGTCATTGCTAATGAATGGGGATTCTATTCTGCAATTTCTGCACAAAAGATTCTAGAGATTGGAAAAAAATGCATTACAGAACTATCCATTAAAGACATACCAAAAAAGAAACTTGTGACGTTTAAGAAAAACGATACTTTTGGAGATGTAATAAATTCAATGTTTGAGAATAAAACAAGAAAATTGTTTCTTGATGGAACCAACAAATATCTAAGTGACAGGTTAATCATCGAAACAATTACTGAGAAAATGAAGCATCTCAAAGAAACTGATGATTTTCTTAATGAAACAGTAGAGAATGTTGAACTCGAAGAAGCCAAGATCATTTCAGATAATTTGAAGATTAACGAAGTGTCATCTGTGATGTATGATATGGCTCATCCATGTATTATGTACAAAGATTGGCTTGTAACACCAATGGATATTTGCAATGTTTTGTTATATGAAAAAATCACAGATTATTCTATTAAGTAAAATCTTTAGATTTCATATCTCTTTATGATTATCATTCAGACAAGAGTCACAAATTGAAGTTACAAGTAGAACTTTATTATTACAATTACATTTTTCACACATACATCCAATCTCATCCATGATTGTAAATTGCAAATTTTTTTTGTGATATAGGTAGCTGTTGATTATCAAATATGAAAAACTGATCCTTTAGAGGCTTGAACCGTTTATGGATACAAAAATGGGCCCACGGGGATTTGAACCCCGGATCTTCGCCGTGTAAGGGCGACGTCATAACCGACCTGGACTATGAGCCCAGAAACCTTCCTTGTTGAAATCCATTTAAACTTTGAGACATAAAAAAATCTAGAAATTTGATTAAAAATTATGAAATCTATGAATGTTTATGATTTTTTTTCTAGTCCAATTGGATTAGGACATATTACGAGAGACATAGCAATTACAAATAATTTTCAAAATAGTACAGTTAATTTTGTTACAGGTAGCGGAGATGCAAAGATATTAAAAAATCCAGATTACAATGTTTTAGATAAATACGAACCACCATCATTTATTATCAAAAATGGTGCACTACAAAATTCTACAAAGTGGTTATAGAATTATTACAAATATTACAAAGAATGCAAAGATATTTCAAAAGAAATTCTACAAACAAGTAATTCAAATTTAGTAATTAGTGATGAAGATTTTGCATCATTAGCTGTTGCACAAGAAATGAAAATTCCAACAGTTCTGATTACAGATATTTTAGAAACTAAATTCACAAAAGGGATAATTTCCATTATTGAAAAAAAGATGAATAAATCAATGTGTGAAATCATCAAAAAATGTCAAGCAGTCATTATTCCAGAAAAAGGAAAAGATCAAGATAACATTAAGAGAGTAGGACCAATAGTTAGACAAATAAATGAATCACGAGCAAATTTACGTGAAAAATTTTCATTTACAAAAATAACCATCATAATATCTGTTGGAGGAACTAATGCAGGATTATTTTTAATTGAAGAATCACTAAAAGCCATATCAGAAATTAATCAAGATATAGAAGTAATTCTAGTGTCAGGTCCTGCAATAAGTAAAAAATTTGAAAATGTAAGAAATTTGGGATTTGTGAATAATTTACATGAATTAATTTTTGCATCAGATTTGATAATTTCTATGGCTGGTAAATCTACAATTGATGAATCTGTTGCATATGGAACACCAGGAATATTTATCCCAATAAAGGGTCATTTTGAACAAGAAGATAATGCAAAAGAACAGGGATTTGTTTTTGAAGATATAAAAAAATTAAAAGGATTAATCTTGGAAAAAATTGAAGAAAAAAGAAATCAAAATAGCACAAATGGTGCTAAAGAAGCAGCAGAAATAATTGAAAAAGTTCTAAAAAAATCAAATGCTTAATAGATAACCAATAAACTCTGACAAAGTACTATGACTAGTCTTATAGTTGCAAAATTTGGAGGAAGTGCTTTAGGTCCAGATGGAATAAACATTCCAGAAATAATTGAGAGAATTAATAATTTGAGAAAAAATTCCAAAGTAATAACAGTTTTTTCTGCTCCATTAACTATGCATAATGAAAAGAAACGTTCCCTAACAGATATTATTTTAGAGCAAGGAAGAAATGCAGAAAATGGAATTGTTCCAAATTTAGATATTGTAAAATCAACATACAAGAAAATTCTAGAGTTAGTAAATTCTGAAAACAAACAAAATTGTGAAAATTCTATTGATTCACATCTACAACTAGCCCAAAAAGCACTTGATGAAGCATTAGAAAAGAAGGAATTTGCAGATGAAATTCGTTCAAGGGCACTAGCATTTTCAGGCGAAATATTGATTTCTCATGTGATGAACTTTATTCTGAAAAGTAATGGAATAAAGACTGAAGCAGTAAGTTATGATGACTGGCCAATTATCACAGACAACAACATTGAATCAACAAATTTTCTTTCATCAGAATCAAGAACAAAAATGCAGAAAACTGAAGAATTAGTAGAAAATAATGAAGTAGTAACAATTGGCGGTTTTATTGGAAAAACAATAGATGGAATTACCACTACCTATGAGAGAGGAGGTTCTGATAGAACTGCAGCTGATCTTGCAATTTTATTTCATAAAAAATATGAAACAAAGGTGGATTTTGAGAAGGATAGTGCAGTAGTTTCAGCTGATCCAAAAATAATTGATTCAGGGTTAAGTGAAGTACATGAATTGTCATACAATGAAGCTCGATTAGCTGGAATGTTTGGAATGAAGATTTTAGATCCTATTGCAATTAAAGAAATTGTTGAAAATGGTGTTGACATGCCAATCACAGTTACAAATATGAAAAATCCAGAAAAAGTTACAACAATTAAAAGAGTTCTAGATAAGCAAAAAGGCCATCCAATTAAAATAGTCACAGGAAAAGAAAATTGTGCAATTTTTAGAATAGAAACATCATGTGTACAAAAATTGTTAACATCCTTGGAAAAAGACAAAAGATATAGTGAATTCATTATTTTATCACCATTTACAAAAGATGGAATTGAGTTCTCAAGAATATTGTTTCTTGATGGAGACTATGTTAAAAGAAATGAAAAGTATTTCCTAGGATTTGATTCACTTGCAACAATTACTTTCAATCGAGGAGTCATCACGTTAATTGGAGATGAGATGTGGCGAGTTCAACAAGTTGCATCAAGAACTAGTGCAAAGATTGGTGAATCAGGATTGAATATTTTAAACATGGATGCACAAGAAGAAACTTCTCGAATAATAATTGTTGTAGAAGATGCAGAAGATAATATTAGAAAAGCAATAATTGCAATTCACCAAGAAGTTTCTAAAATTAATTTTATTTAATGTAAAGTGTGGCGTTACGGGTTTTTACACCAGTACCGCCATTCAGGGTTTGTTCTTGGACCGTTATCTAGATTTAGTCCGGCGTTACCCAAAACACGCGATACTAATTCTATGTACATCTAGTATATAGAGCTGATCTATATAGAAATAATCAAACACGCTCAGCAATATACCAAAGTACTATTCCAACACCAAGGATTGCATACCATTTGAAGTTCTTTTTATGAGTAAAGATATTCGGAGAACCTAATTCACCATCAGATGTTGTTTCAAGACGAATTTTTCTCATCTCAAATGCCTGACCAATTAAGCCAATTACAAGTAAAATTATTCCTGCAAAACCTAATGACCATTCCATAG
>CAYTNP010000002.1:28770-30432 GCA_964439165.1 uncultured Nitrosopumilaceae archaeon
TCAAGATAATTCTTTAAATTGGAAGAGTTTTTTCCGTCTCCTATGAAAGAGATTGGCAAAATATGGATGAATGGAAAATTAGTACCATTCAAGGATGCCAAAGTACATGTTCTAACACATGCATTGCATTATTCAACATCAATTTTTGAGGGTATTAGATGCTATAATACTCCAAATGGATCTGCAATTTTTAGACTACCTGAACATGTTGACCGATTCTTCAAATCTGCAAAATTATATTCTATGAAAATGCAATTCTCAAAAAAAGAGATTTCAGATGCCATTTTAAAAACAGTAAAAGCAAGTGGACTCAAAGAATGTTACATTAGACCATTAGCATATTATGGATACGGAACAATGGGATTAACTCCTACTCAAAATAAAGTAGATGTTTCAATTGCATGTTGGGAATGGAAAATGGGAGAATCAAAAGCAGGTAAATTTTCTGGAGCAAAATGTAAAGTTTCAAGTTGGGTAAAAATTGATTCTAGATCTCAACCAATGCAAGCAAAAGCTGCATCAAACTATGCAAATGCAGCATTAGCAAGAATGGAAGCATTAGAAAATGGATATGATGAAGCAATTATGTTAAATTCCCAAGGAAAAATTGCAGAAGGAAGTGCTGAAAATATTTTCATAATTAAAGATGACATTATTCAAACACCTCCACTTTCAGCAGGAGGATTAGAGGGAATCACAAGAGATGCAGTTATTCAAATTATTGAAGAAAATGGAGGATTTGTCATTGAGAGAAATTTGGAGAGAGATGATCTTTATTCAGCTGATGAAATATTTATGACAGGAACTGCAGCTGAAGTAAAATCAGTTACACAAATTGACAAAGTGAAAATTGGAAATGGTAAAATGGGTTCTATTACTAAAGCACTACAAAAATCATTTACTGATGTTGTGATGAGTAAAGATGAAAGATTTTTGCCATGGTTGACATTTATCTGATTTTAGCGAAGTTTTTTACCCACAAAAGTGACTAAAAATTATGGAATCGTGTGCACCTGGAGAAACTCAAGAAATATGCTGGTTTTGTAGAAAAGGTCGTCATAATGATTGTATGAAAGAAATTCCTACTCAAGGAAAATCAGATGGTCCACACGACTGTACGTTTGATACAAAATTAATTCCATGTAAATGCAGTCACTAAATAATTAATAACAAATACAACTATGTCTGAAAAATTTTATGAACTACAATAAAGAATTTTGGAATAAATATGCTGATGAAAACGAATCACGATATAATGAAGAATTTTCAAAATTTACAAGAGATTTGGCCATTTCTTTGAAATGTCAAAGCATTTTAGAGATTGGATGTGGAACTGGGATCGATTTAAGATTATTTACAGATACATTTGATATTCACGGAATAGACCTTAATGACTATGCATTAAAAATTGCAAAAGAAAAACTGCCAATTGCAGATTTTAAGATAGGAGACATTTCAAATTTACCCTTTGAAGATTCGTCAATAGATTTTGTATTTACTCATAAACTATTGAATTACTTGGATGATGATATATTAGAAAAAGGAATTTCTGAAATGCATAGAGTTGCAGGAAAATATGTTATGAATTGTGAGATATACAATGAGACTGAAAAACCAATTGATGAAAATCATAAATTTCGTAACATGGGTAAAAGATGGGAA
>CAYTNP010000003.1:0-2749 GCA_964439165.1 uncultured Nitrosopumilaceae archaeon
TTTCTACATCCACATTTGAAGCAAATTCTCATAACTAATCGTGCTTGTTGTGCAATGCGTTTCTTTTCTGGGTCTGTTATAGGCATTTGATTTTCTCCTTAATCTCTCTCTTTTATTCTAATCGGATTTTTCCATCTTTCCTGCTAGTAAAACTGGTACTTCTGCAGGTCTTTTTGCTACTGGAATGTTTGCTTTGTTAAACATTGAAACTTTGGATTCTGCTGAACCATATGTTCCCATTACGATAGCTCCTGCATGTCCCATTCTCTTTTCTTTTGGTGCTGCACGTCCTGCAATGTATGCTACTGTTGGTTTGTTGAATTTACTATCAATAATTCTCTGAGCTAAAATTTCTTCAGAATCTCCTCCAATTTCTCCAACCACTACTAACCCTTCTAAATCTGGGATATCTTTTATCATATCAAATGCGTCAATCATTCTTGTTCCATTAACTGGGTCTCCTCCTATTCCAATTGTAATTGATTGGCCAAATCCTGCATTAGTTAATGCATCTGAAATTTCATAAAGTAAAGTTCCACTTTTTGATAGTACTGCAATTTTACCTGCTTTGAAAGGCATTGGTGGCATGATTCCAATTTTAATTAATTCTGGAATCATAATTCCTGGTGTATTTGGACCAATTATCACTGCTCCTTTTTGTTTAGCAAGATCTAATGCTTCCATTGTATCTCTAATTGGAACGTGTTCTGGAATTGCAACAAGAAGTTTGATTCCTGACTCTAATGCATCTTTAGCTGCTGATAAGAAGAATTTTGCTGGAACAAAAACTATTGAAATTTTGGCATTTGTTGCATCTACTGCTTCTTGCATTGAATTGTAAACTGGAACTTTGTCTTCAAATTTTTGACCTCCTTTACCTGGAGTAACTCCTGCAACTACATTGGTTCCATATGCTATCATTTGTTTTGCATGTAGTGAACCATATGCGCCTGTAATTCCTTGAACAATCACTCCTTTATTTTCATAATCAGAATCACCTTGTTTTCCTTTGAGTAATTCAAAAATATCTGTCAATTTTTTACTCCCATAACTGCTGCATTAATTGCCTCTTCAACTGTTGTGAAAATTTTGGTTCTAGAACCTTGAAGCATTTCTGTTGCTTTTTCAGATTCTGTTCCTTTGAGTCTTGAAAATACTGGCAAGTCAATTAAGTTATCTTCATATGCTTTAAGAAATGCTTCAGCTACTACTGTGGTCTTTACAATTCCCCCATAGAGATTAACTAGAATTCCTTTTACTCTATCTAATTTACTAATCAAAGTTAATGCTTCATAAACTGATTCTGTTGTTGCACCGCCACCCACATCTAAGAAACATGCTGGTTTTCCTCCGTTATCTGATAGCATATCTAATGTAGACATTACAAGTCCTGCACCGTTTCCAACTACTGCAATATCTCCATCTAATTCTACTAGGGAAAATCCGCTCTTCTCAGCTTGTTCTTCAATTTCTGTTTTCTCTTGATATTTTTCTAATTCTGGATGTCTAAAGTTACTGTTATCATCAGTTACAAATTTTCCATCAAGTGCCATGATTGAATCATCTTGCATTATTGCAAGTGGATTAATCTCTACAAGTTCTGCTTCTTTTTCAATTGTAAGTTTTGATAATTTTTCTAAAGTATCTGCAAATTGTTCTGCTGTGTTTCCTTCTAGTCCTACTTCTTTTGCAACTTCTTTTGCAAGTTCACTTGACACTTCACCTAATCCAATTTCTTTGATAATTTGATTTTTGACTGATTCAATTTCCACTCCACCTTCAGCTGATGCGATAATTGTATAACATCTCTTTGAACGATTCAAAAATATTGATAAATACAATTCTTTTTTGATATCTGCCATTTTTTCAAGTAAAATGGCTCTTGCTTTTTCACCTTTGATTGTCAAATCCCTGACTTGAGGGTATTTTAATTCAAATTCATCATCATTTTGACATTTTTGGATGCCTCCTGCTTTCCCTCTACCTCCTACTGGAACCTGAATTTTAATTACAAATGGATATCCTAATTTTTTGGCATCTTCTCTACCTTTTTCAATATTTGTAGAAGAAATGCTCTCAAGAAGATTAATTCCGTATTCTCGAAATAGTTCCTTTGCCTGAAACTCTAGTAATTGCATGCAAAAATGTTGAATTTTACGGTCTTTATTAACTATGATATTATTTCAATTGCTCTTCAAGAAAATCAATCATTTCTAAAAAGCGATCTTTACTTTTTCGTAATAATTCTTGAGGATATTCTTCAATACTGAAAACAAATTGTTGATGGAAACTTGGAACTAAAATCCCTCCTGATGTCACCATTTGCTCAATTACGTATCCTTTGGTAAGTGTACATACAATTTCTTCATATGATTCTTCTTCTTCTTCCAAAGTCTGTCTAAATAGAACAATGGGTCTGTTGGTTTTTGCAACAATGCTTGAGCCTTTTTCTAAAAGATCAGTTAGCTGCTGAATTTGCCATGCATCAAGACTGATCTGCTTTACCATGATTCTATTATGTGATTTTTCTATTTAACCGTGACAAAACAATGTATTTTCACTAAATGTCATTGAAAAAACTACTCAATAAAAAATAAAAAACAAAAAAGCATTACAGACTGTCTAAAGATCTGGAATGTTTACTTGTGTGTGGTCTCTCGCCTGAATATCTTCTTCTCATGTGTCCTGATGGTCTTCCATCAAGTAATTCTAAGAACCAAGATTCGTGCTCGATTTCTTCAGCAAGAAT
>CAYTNP010000003.1:2849-27424 GCA_964439165.1 uncultured Nitrosopumilaceae archaeon
TCTCCTTCCATTCCAGTACAGAATGAACGAAGATTTGTGAAGTAATAGTATGCCACAAATTCTACTGCAGCATTAGTTGTCAATTCTTTGATTAAAGCATCAACGTCTACGCCGTTTTGTTTGAGAAATTCAACTCCTACAACATGATGTTTAGGGTCTGACATTGAATCATTACAAAAATATTCTCATAAAAAGTTACTTTTGATTCTGTGAATGTATTATGAAAATAATTCCAGTGAAGTTTTGGCAAAAATCGGTTGGGGACCTAAGATACCTCTTCATCTGGAATATGATGTAATTATGATATTTTGATAGTTAAAACATAAGACTGCACTGCAATCATTTTTAGAAATCACTCTACAGATACTCTGATTTTTTGTCCATCAATATCGTCATCTTTGTATTCTTTGCAGGACTCCTCAAAATTTACATTTTTTACTCTGACTAAAAATGCCAAGTCTTTAGTTTTTTCTTTAATCATTTCTAGTGATTCTGAATCTAGATCAAGAATTGATGCAGTTTCTAACACATCAGTTGGATTGTATCCTCTTTCTTTTCTTAAAGTTTGTAATCTTCTTGCAATGTCTTTTACCAAACCTCTTGCCATCATCTCTTTGTTTCTTGCTGTTGAGATAAATACAATGTAGTTGTCCCGTTTTACCATTGCAAAATTTTCACCTGCATCAAAATCTATAATGAAATCCTCCTCATCTAATGAGATTGTTTCACCATCAATCTCAAAATCATATTTTCCATTTTTTTGAAGTGCCAAACTAATTTCTTCAGGATCTGTTTCATTAAATGTAGCAACTAGTTTTCCCATGTGTTGTTTTGCTTTTGGTCCTATCTTTTTTCTTTCTAATTCAATTACTGGTTTGATTGGTAATCCTAATTGTTTTAATTTTACAATTTGCTCTAACCCTGAATCATCATCTATTTCTATAATGTTGAATTTCTCTACGTTAAGTTGAGATTGTAATAGCTCTGAAAGTGATTCAAGTTTTGTTTTTTGATTCTTACTGACACAAATTTGTGCTTCATTTAATGGCCATCGCCTCTTTAATTTCCCTTTCATTCTTGCTGCTGATGAAACCGACACAACATCTTTCATAATATCAAATGACTCTTCGATTTTTTCATCAATTAGTGATTCTTGTGATTGTGGCCATTTGTCTAACAGAATACTTTGTTTTCCTTCAAAGACTGTTTGGTAGAGGTGTTCACTGGTAAATGGGCAAAATGGATGAATCAAAATATCTAATGTTTTGAGAACTTTATCTAATACTGCATATATTGCAAGTCTTCTGTTTTTCTTTTCCTCATCCTCATCCCATAATTCTCCTCTAGTAATTGGAATGTAGATTTGACTGAGATTATTAATAATAAAATCATCAATTGCTTTTGCACATTCATGGAACTTACATGATTGATTTTTTTCAGTCATTGTTTGAATGAGTTTTTGGAGTTTTGATAATAGCCAAATATCTGGTGATGTTAACAAATCATTTTGTTTTGCCCATTCAAGTGTGCTTGATTTATCAAAATTATCATATTGACTATTTTGCTTAAAGTATAGGTGCAGATTGAATAGTGTGTTAATTACCTGATATGGTCTTGACATTAACTCATCTGTGCTAAAACTCAAAGGCTCAATTGGGCTTGCTTTCCACATGAAATAAAATCGAATCAAATCTGTTGGGTATTTTTGTAATAGTTCTGCACCTTCCAAAACATTTCCTTTGCTCTTACTCATTTTGCCACCCTTTTCATCAAGTACGTGTCCTTGAAACAAAAATGCCTTGTATGGCGGAGTTGCTGCATTGTTTAAAATGACATTTTCAATAAGTAGTGTATATGCCCATCCTCTGGTTTGATCAATTCCTTCAGTAAAAAACGGTGCAGGAATTTCATTTGAATATTCTTCATCAGTTAATGATGAGTATGGTGCAGATCCACTATTGTGCCAAGTATCCAAAACATATTCTTCTCTTTTTGTTTTGGTACTGCCACATTTTTTACATTTTACAGTAATGTTGTCAATCCATGGTCTGTGTAATTCAAAGTCTGGACCATCAGGTAAATTATCTGCAGCATCTACGATCTCTTTTCTTGTAAAAAACCAATTTTTCTCATTACAATCTTCGCAATTCCAAACAGGTAATGGACATCCCCAGATTCTTTCTCGTGAAATACACCATGGATGTCTTTCTTTGATGATTCCAAGAAATCTATTTTTTGGTTGCTCAAAGAAATACTCTACACTATCTGCAGCATCAATTGCTTTGTCATCTAATCTATCTAGCTTGTAAAACCACCCTCTTCTTGCCAACCACACAATTGGATGATGTGACCTCCAACAAAGTGGATACTTGTGTTTTATTTTTCCAATTCTTACTAGTGCATTACGCTCCTTTAGATCCTCCACAATTGGTCTGTCTGCATCTCTGACAAACATTCCTTGATATTTTCCAGCCTTGTCTGTGAATTTAACCTCATCATTAATGGGACTGAAAATTTTCACCTTTCTTTTATTTGCAATTTTGATGTCTTCCTCACCATTTGCAGGAGACAAATGTACAAGACCACTTCCTGTACTGGCATCTACAAATGATTCAGATACTGCAACATGGTAATTATCTGATTTTGAAAATTCGTTTAATTCTGGAATTACATCTAATAATGGATGGATGTATTTTTTTCCTTCAAATTCTGAACCTTTGATAGTTTTTGTAATTTCATAGTCTTCAATTTTTACTTCTGTCATGAATTCTTCTAGTCTAGTTTTTCCAACAACCCAAGTTTCATTTTCAACTTTAACATACACATAATCTTCATCTGGTTGTAATCCTACCATTGCATCAGTTACTAGTGTAAATGGCATTGTAGTCCATACCACCAAAAATGCATCTTCATCAGTTAGTTTTACTTTGTAGTATAGTGATGGGTCTTTGACTTCTTCATATCCTTGATTGACTTCAGCATGACTAAGTGATGTTTGACAGCTTGGGCAATATGCAATTACTGTAAAGTCTTCTTCTAAAATTTTATTCTCATATGCTTTTTTTAGAATTTGCCATTCTCTTTCAATAAATTCATCACGATATGTCCAGTATGCTTTATCGTGATTAAATGACATGCCAAGTAATTCATCAACTTCCACCCATGTCTTGTTGAATTTTTCTACAACTTTTTTACATTCTGAAACAATTCTTTCAACACCGAATTCTTTGATAGCTTCAGTCTTTCCTCCTGAAACTCCTAATTCTTTTTCTACCTGTAATTCTACTGGAAGTCCTTGAGTGTCCCATCCTCCATTAAACTCAATTTTTTTCCCCTGTAGTGTGTTGAATCTATACCATAGATCTTTGATGACTCTTCCTCTCAGGTGTCCTGCGTGTGGAATCCCATTCATGGTTGGAGGACCTTCAATGAATCTTATTTTTTCAGGTTTATCTGATGCAAAAATCTGTTTTTCTAAATCAATTGATTTGATGTACTTTTTGACTTGAGATTCTATCTCTTTTGCGTCAAATTTTGTAGAAAGTTCCATCTGGATTTTCATATGTGGGTGACATTATAAAGCTAAATTGATTTTTTGAGACTTGGATTATATAATTGGGTTCAAGATAATTTCTATTGGTCAATGTTTTGGTAATAGGCTCTGGTGGTAGAGAACATGCACTATCTTGGAAATTATCTCAAAGCAACAAAGTCGAAACTGTGTTTACTGCTCCTGGAAATGGTGGTACTGAAAATAATGTCTCAATAGATGTAGATGATTTAGATGGATTGGCTGATTTTGCAAAAAAAAATAATTGTTTTACTGTAGTTGGACCTGAAGCTCCTTTAGCTGCTGGAATTGTTGATAAATTCAATGAAAAAAACCTCCCTGTGTTTGGCCCTACAAAATCTGCAGCTCAACTTGAATCAAGTAAAATTTGGGCAAAAAATTTCATGAAACGAAATGATATCCCTACTGCAAGATTTGAGATTTTTGATGATGCAAAAAAGGCACAAGATTATGTAAAATCTCTAGAGTATAATGTAGTAGTAAAAGCAGATGGTCTAGCTGCTGGAAAGGGTGTTCTTGTTTGCAATAGTACTGATGAGGCGTTATCTGCAATTGATACTATTCTTGTAAAAAAAACATTTGGAGATGCTGGAAATAAAATAATCATTGAAGAAAGAATCGATGGAATTGAGGCTTCATTTATCGCCCTATCTGATGGCCAAATTGCAATTCCTATGGCTTCAAGTCAAGATCATAAAAGAATTTTTGATGATGATAAAGGTCCAAACACTGGTGGAATGGGTGCATATTCTCCAACCCCTATAGTAAATGATGACCTAGCAAAAAAAATTCAAGAGTCAGTAATTGACAAAACTATCCAATCAATGAAAAATGAGGGAATTACATTCAAGGGATTCTTGTATGCTGGAATTATGCTAAGAGATGGCCAACCATATGTTTTGGAATACAATGTCAGAATGGGTGATCCTGAATGCCAACCAATCACTATGAGAATGGATTTTGATTTGTATGATTATTTTGTAGCATCATCTGATGGGAAATTATCTTCGATGCCAAAAATAATCTGGAATAAAAAATTTGCAGTATGCATTGTTTTGGCTTCAAAAGGATATCCCGAATCTTATCTCAAAGATGAAGAAATTTCTGGATTTGATTCTGTTTCAAATGATGCATATGTTTTTCATGCTGGAACAAAAAAGACTGATGGTAAGATCCTTTCAAATGGTGGTCGAGTCTTGGGAGTTACAGCATTAGGTGACTCATTACAATCTGCAATAGATAATGCATATGATGCAGCAGCAAAAATCACTTGGAATAGTAAGTTTTGTAGAACTGATATTGGAAAAAAAGGCCTAGATTACTGAATTTTTGTCATTTTATCTTCTGTAATTATCCAATTCATTATCATGTCGTGTTCTGATTTTGGAATGTTTTTTACAACTTGTTTTTCAAGTGTTAAAGAAATACTAGTTGTTTTGTGTTTTGCCAAAAATCTATCATAAAATCCATGACCGTATCCTAATCTTACTCCGGAATGGGATATTCCTACTGTTGGAACTAGAATCACATCTAATTCATTATTTGCTGGGCATTCCTCTTTGGGTTCCATAATATCAAAACTACCTGTTTCTAGGCTCGAAAAATCAGTTATTTTCCTAAATTCTAAATCTTCTCCAATCACTTTGGGCAAAAAAACCTCTTTTCCTTTACTGAGTAATTCTTGAATTATATCTTGAGTGAAAACCTCACTTCCAATAGGATAGTATGCTCCAATTTTTGTTGCATTTTTGAAAGCAAAAACTTTGTTTAATTTTTTATGAATTTTTTCACTGGCTATTTTTAACAAATCATGGGATGTGTTATCTCTTTTTTCTAAAAGGAGATTGCGAAGTGATTTTTTATTTGCACTATCTTCCAATTTGACTACTCAATGATGCTGCTGTAATTGTATTTTTTAACAACATTGCAACAGTCATTGGTCCTACTCCTCCTGGAACTGGTGTTGCAAATGATGCTTTTTGTATAATGTCTTCATAATCTGCGTCCCCTACTAATTTTTCTTGAAATCTTGAAATGGCAACATCAATAATCACTGCTCCCTCTTTGATCATTTCTTTAGTTAATGTGAATTTGTTTCTATTTCCTACTGCTGAAATTATAATGTCAGCTGATTGACATAATTCTGTCAAGTTTTTAGTTCTTGAATGACATGTAATCACTGTTGCATTTTTTTCTAGCAATAAATGGTACAGTGGTTTTCCTACTAGGTTGCTTCTGTTAATTAATACGATGTTTTTTCCTTCTAAATTGATATTGTGATATTCAAACATCTCCATTACTCCTGATGGTGTACATGCAACAAGTGCTGCTTTTTTCATTGCAAGTAATCCTGCATTATGTGGTGTTAACCCATCCACATCTTTGAGTGGTGAAATTCTTGATGTTGTGGTAAATTCATCTAACTGTTGTGGTAATGGTAATTGAACTAAAATTCCATGAACTGAATTATCATTATTGAGATTTTCAATTATTTCATTTAGTTGATTTTGTGTAGTGTTTGCATCAAGTTTATGATCCTTGGTTATTATTCCAACTTCTTCACATGCTCTGTGTTTGTTTCTAACGTATGTAGCAGATGCTTGATCATCTCCGACTAGTACTGTTGCTAGGCACGGATTTATTCCTTGAGATTTTAACTCCTCTGTGGCTCTTTTAACTCTGTCTTTAACTGATTGAGCGATTAACTTGCCATCAATTTTAACACCTGTCATAGTATAATTTTTGATTTGTAGATATTTAATTCTTGGATTCTATAATGATTTTCTTAGAAAAGAAATTAAATGGTTATTTTTGTAGTCACAACATGTTTGTAATGATGGCAGACGTTCAACTCAAAGAAGGTGCTGAAGAAGATTTCAAAAAATGGTTTTCAGAATCAAATAAAGTACTGTCCCCATTTCCTGGATTTGTATCTCGAAAATTCTTGAAATCAGCTGATGGTAGCTATAGAATCATTGTGGAGCATGAAAGCAAAGAGACTTTTATCAAAATGCATAATAGTCCTGAACATGACAAGCTTCATCCAGAAGGACATTCTTACATGAGTCAACCACCTGCAAGAAAAACCTACACCGTAGCTGCTGAATAAATTGAAATTAGATTTTGATTTATCCGTATATCTGGAGAAGATCAAGAAAAGCAGTTCTTCCTATTTTCATACTTTTATTAATCGAGATAGTCTAGCTGTTGGTCTTTTATTTTTAAAACCTGGTGAAGAAGACACTCAAACTCCTCATGCAAGTGATGAAGTATACTATATCATTGAGGGAAATGGTTTTTTAAAAATAAAAAATAAAGATTACAAAGTTTCAAAAGATAAATTATTTTTTGTAGCAAAAGATGTGGAGCATTGTTTTCATAGTAATACAGTTCCACTCAAAGTTTTGTATTTTTTTGGTGGACCTGATGATTAACTAATTATTGCTCTTCTTTTAGTTACTTTGATTTTTTTTCTTGCAAACAAGTTGACTGCTTCAGGATAAATTTTGTGCTCTTCTTTTAGGATTCTTTTTGATAATATTTCTTCTGTATCATTTTCTTTAATTTTGACTATTGATTGAATAATAATTGGACCTGTATCCATTCCAGAATCCACAAAATGTACTGTACATCCTGAATATTTTACTCCATAATCTAGAGCCTGTTTTTGAGAGTCCAAGCCTGGAAATGCAGGCAATAATGCTGGATGAATATTGATGATTCTATTTTTGTATTTTTTTACAAATTCTGGACTGATAATTCTCATAAATCCTGCAAGACATACTAGTCCGTTTCTTTGAGTTACCCCATACTTTGTTAGAACTTCGATTACTTTTTTGTCATATTGCCATCTACTTCCTTTGAATCCTTTACTTTCAATAACTTCAACATTGACTCCAAGTTTTTGTGCAATTTTTAGACCCTTTGCATTTGGTTTGTTTGAAATTACAACAGCTGGTTTTATTGGAATTCTCTTTTTCTTTATTGATTTTAAAATAGATTCCATATTGCTACCACGCCCTGAGATTAAAATTCCTAGATTTAGCAACTAGTCAATACTAGATCAAACCTGCAATTTATATCAAATCTAATTATTTTCAATCTCATTGCAAAAATCAGTCAGGATGACAAAAAATGGAATCCTGTGTGAGATAAATGAAAAACGTGTTTTTTTAGATCCGAAAAACTCTGATACGTCTGGTGTAAATTTTGTTTCTCATGCACATACTGACCACCTCCCTTCAAAAAATGGAGGAACTATTCTATCATCAATTGAGACAAACGAGATTGCAAATCTCAGAGGTTTTAAAATGGAAAATCATGTAGAAACCCTTGAGCATTTTGATTTGATTGACAGTGGTCATATCTTAGGTGCAAAGGGCTTACTTTTTGATGATATCTTCTATACTGGTGATATTTGTACTAGGGATAGGGGTTTTCTTTTAGGCGCAAAAATTCCCAAATGTAAAACCTTAATCACTGAATGTACATTTGGATTGTCAGAATTTGTTTTCCCAAAAATCGAAGTTATTCAAAAACAAGTCAATGAATTGATTTCTGAACTTTATGGAAAGGGGATACCAGTAATATTGATGGGCTATCAATTGGGAAAAGCACAAACTATTACTCAATTATTTGGGCATTGGGGTCCTCTTTATTTTCATGATTCAGTAAAAGAGATGAATTCACTTCATCAAAAATTTGGGGTTTCATTAAATGATGGAATGGGTCATTCAGAAGCTGAAAAAAATGGTTTGCTTGAAAAAAAACCTTGGGTGATGGTCGCACCAATGGTTTCAAGTAAAAACAAATTCATTCAAGAAATGAAATCAAAATATGGTGCAGTAACAATTGGATTTAGTGGATGGGCACAATCAAAAAAATTCTCTTTTGGACGACGTACTGATTATTCTATTCCTATGAGTGATCATTGTGATTTTAATGAACTAGTAGATATGGTCGTCCAATCTGAAGCAGAACAAGTTTACACAATTCATGGTTTTGTAGATGAATTTGCAGAATATTTGAGAAAAATTGGAATTTCCTCTCAACCATTAAAAGAAAACTCGTTAGATAATTTTACTTAGTAAATTTCATACATTGACACTCTTCAATTAGACAAGTTTCCGAATTCCTAATATGATCATGTGAGAAGTGTTTGCATTTTTCATTTTTACAAATTCTTCTTTGTGATTCTTTTTGAACTACTGATTGAGCAATTGAATTTGCTTGTTCTTTTGAATATCCTTTTTTGTCCATGTAAAAGTGAACAACTCTATTGTATAGTAAATCTGGGTTGAATTGTTTTTCTAACATTGCTTGATATTATTATGGTGATTATTCTATTAAAATTTGATAGTTTATCTCAAAATCACGCCTATATCCATGAGATTTGTATGAGTAAAATTCGTTGTAATGTTTGATTTTTGTTTTTGGAAAAATCTCCCTGAATCGCTATTTTTGAGAAATTCTTTCATTGTGTCTAAATCTACTTTGATGTTTTCAGTGATTGCTCCTGCAAAAACCGAATTCCCATCTATTCCATCAGTTCCCATTGACGCAATAGTTATTTTTTTAAATTTTTGAGTATTTTTTAAAATTCTTAATACTAATTCCTGATTTCTTCCTCCAGTTCCTTTCCCTAATACTCTAACAGTTGTTTCTCCTCCAAAAATTAAACATGTTTTTTGGTTTTCTGAGATGTTCTCTAAAATCTTTGTAACTGCTTCTTTGATTTCTCCAAACACTTGCATCATTTCCACTTTGTATCCTTTTTTTTCTGCAATTTTTTTCATCGCATCAAGACAATCATTGTTATTGGCAATTACTTGATTCTCAATTTTTGCTTTTTTGATTATAGAACTTTCATTTTCTATTCCTCTTTCTAAAACTTTTAGAACTTCAATTGGAATTTTTCTTTTTAACTTGTATTTTTCTAAAATTTCTAATGCGTCTGAATATGTCGTATCATCCATGTATGTCGTACCTGATGCAATAGATGATAGGTCGTCTCCTTGAACATCCGACATTACTAAACTCACTCCCTCACATTTCATATTTTCAACTAGTTTTCCTCCTTTGATTTTTGATAGATGTTTTCTAATACAATTAAATTCCTGTATGGTAGCTCCTGATTTTAACAATAATTTTGTTACAAAAATTTTATCATCTAATGTTATGTCATCTGGCATTGCTAGTAATGAGGAACCTCCTCCTGAAACAAGAAAAATTATCAATTCATCACTACGTTTGTTTTGTACAAATTTCATTACTTCTTTTGCTGCTTTGACACTTGTTTGGTCCGGCTCTGGATGTCTGGAATTAAAAATCTGAAATTTCTTACTCTTCATTATTGATTTTGAGCCTTTAGGTATGACAATAATTCCATTTTTTATTGAAATTATGGAGTTTAATGCTTTAGTCATGGAATCTCCTGCTTTTCCAAAAGCTACAGAGTAAACACTTGAATATTTTTCAATATTGATTGTTTTTCCATTAATTTTGATTTCATTGGGTGTAACATATTTTGGAATGATGTTTTCAGGGTTTGCTGCATCAAGTCCTCCTTCTAAAATCTCCAAACATTCTTTTTTCTTCTCAGATGTTGCCAACTCTTGGAAATTTTGGATAATCATATTGTTTCTCAATAATGCAAGATATAATAATAATCAATGATGCCTTTGATTCATGCAAACAGTACGCATTCCAAAAGTTATCAACTTTGGAGAAAATGCACTTGGTGAAACAGAGTATCCAAAAAATGCCCTAGTTGTCACAACCGTTCCGCCAGCACTATCTGACAAATGGTTAGCAAGAATGGGTATCCAGGATTACATGTTATATGACCAAGTTAAACCTGAACCATCAATTGAAGATGTCAATACTGTTATTTCACAATTCAAAGACAAAGATCCATCATGTCTAATTGGACTTGGTGGTGGAAGTTCAATGGATGTAGTAAAATATGCTGCACCTGAGATGAAAAAAGAAAAAATCTTAATTCCAACAACATTTGGAACTGGAGCTGAAATGACAACATATTGTGTTCTGAAATTTGATGGAAAAAAGAAATTGTTACGCGAAGACAAATTTTTAGCTGACATGGCAGTTGTTGATTCATATTTCATGGACGGCACTCCAGAACAAGTTTTAAAAAATTCTGTCTGTGATGCATGTGCTCAAGCTACTGAAGGCTATGATAGCAAACTCGGTAATGACTTGACAAGAACTCTTTGTAAACAAGCATTTGAGATTCTATATGATGCAATCATGAATGACAAACCAGAAAACTATCCTTACGGTTCAATGTTATCTGGAATGGGATTCGGAAATTGTTCAACTACACTTGGACATGCATTGTCCTATGTATTCTCAAATGAAGGTGTACCTCATGGATACTCCTTATCATCTTGTACTACAGTTGCTCACAAGCATAACAAGTCAATCTTCTATGATAGATTCAAAGAGGCAATGGATAAACTAGGATTTGATAAATTAGAACTCAAAGCCGATATCTCAGAAGCCGCTGACACCGTAATGACTGATAAAGGACATTTGGATCCAAATCCAATTCCAATATCTAAAGACGATGTTGTAAAATGTCTTGAAGACATCAATGCAGGTAATTTATAAAAAATTTCATAATTTTTTACCTTTTTTTATATTTTCTTGATAAACTACGAAATTGGCAGCTTGCTGAAACCTTTTATTCTAATACTTTGACATAATTGTACTTGGCTTCAAAACAACTCAAATTTGGTATTCAAAATGGACTAAATGTTGCAAGAGCTGGATATACTGAAGACCAAATATTGACTGCATGTATACTTGCTGATAAAACCGGTTATGATTCTATTTTCTACATGGACCATACAAATGTCCCTCAATGGAAGAATGCCACAGTACTTGATCCTTGGGTTATGTTATCTGCAATAGCTGCAGTTACAAATAATGTTGAATTGGGTACTTGTGTAACTGATGCTATTAGACGACATCCCTCAAACATTGCATTAGCTGCAATTACACTTGATAGAGTTTCTAAAGGAAGAGCAATTTTAGGAATCGGAGCAGGTGAAGCTCAAAACTTGAAAGAATTCTGTATTCCATTTGAAAAACCAGTTTCAAAATGGGAAGAACAAATTGAAACTATTCATACTTTATACGATTCAACTCCTGATAACACTGTAGATTACAAAGGAAAATACTATCAACTTGAAGGTGCATGTTTACAAGCACCTCCAATTAGAAAACCACGTCCACCAACTTACATGGCATCTGGTGGAAAACGTACACTTGCATTAACTGGAAAATTAGGCGATGGTTGGTTACCTATTGGTTACACTCCTGAATTATTTGAAGACCATAGAAAACAAATCGAAGTTTCAATGGATGCAAATAACAGAACACAAGAAGAGAAAGATAATTTCCAAATGGCTTTAGATATTGATGTTTATTTTTCAGAAGATGCAGAAGCATCTTGGGCTAAAATGAAAGAAGCAGTAAAAGTCAGTTTATTCAAGCCTGAAATTTTGAGAGTTCATGGATTAAAAGAAATTGAAGGATTTGATTTTGTCAAATACTTTACAGAATATTCAATGTCTGATCAATCTTGGATTGTAAAAATGAGAGAAGCTGCAACTAAAATCCCTAATGATGTTGCTCGTTCTTCAACTGCAGTTGGTACTCCTGAAGATATGATTCCTGTATTTGAGAGATTTATGGATGCAGGTGTGAATCACTTTGTAATTAGATTCTGGGGTAAGAATTACTTTGGTTCAATTGATAAATTTGCAAGTCATGTAATGCCTGCTCTCCGTGCTAAAGCAAAAGAAAAACAATAGACGTTATCTTATCATCTATAGCAAATCATTTACTATACTATGTTGTTGAATTTGTAATGGATGATGACCTTCCTGAATCTGTAAAAAAATGCCTTGATATTTTAGAAGAAAATGTAGAAATTTTGGCAAATTTGGAACTTGATTTAGAAGATGAAAAAGAAGATGAATTGACATCTAATTTGGAACTTCATCAATTGTATGATATGACTGAAGATGTTGCAGAGTCTGCAAAATTAAAACGTGCTGAAGCTAATTTTGCAAGAAGACAAACTGAAGATTCTTTTTAATTTAATGTCTACTTGTTTTTGTTTTAATTTTTGTATCTAGTTTTGCTTTACGTTTCTTTTTTTGTTTTTCTAATCTTTTACGTGTACGTTCTGTAGCTTTTGTTGCACCTTGGATGATTTTTGTTTTACTTCCATCTCGAAGCATTATTTCTTTTCCCTTGAATCGAAATTCTACATCCCTGCATTTGATATAGTATTTTTTGAGACAGAAAAATATTCTATTGTTTGTCCCATGCATATCTTTGACTTCTTTTGATTTTTTTAATTCATTGAGAATATTTCGTAATAATCCTTTATCAATATCTGTAATTCTGTGTAATTCTCTAAACCATATGAATCTGGAATCTTTTCCCCATTCTTCAAGTACTTTTAGAACTTCATTTGTTGCCTCTTCAAATTCCTCATCAATTTCATCCATGGACTGGTATGATTTATCCTGAATTTAGTGATTTTCATTAATGAAAACTTTGGATGAATAAAGTCAATTTTTAGGATGTTGTTGCTTTTTGATAATTTTTGTAATGAATTACTATGACTACCCAATTTGAAAATAGATGCACTGCCTTGGAGTGTAGAATTTTAAGATTAAAAGAAGAAGTCGAAAAATTAGATGATGATTAATCTATTTTTTTGATTTTGCTTTTCTTTCTTTGATTCTTGATTTTGTTACTTTTACTGACTGTTTTTGATTTGTTTCCATCTTTTTTGCAATAGAGTCAATTTGTTTGATAATTCTTGCTTGTTCTTCAGGATTTGATTTGAGTAATTTTTTTTTCAATTTTTTTAGTTGATTTGAATAACTGTTATAATCTATTTTTAATTCGTCAAGATATGGATCTCGCATGATATTGTATGGTTTACTACATTTAGTTTATTAAATTAGATGAAAAATTATTTTGTGATTTGAAATTAGTTGGTAGACTAGAGATAAAATCTTATGAAAAGATTAAGGAGTTTTTAATGCAAGAGCATGTTGGGCGAATTGCAAGTATTGATGATAATGGTTATCCTCAAATAATTCCAATGAATTTTTCATTTGTTAATAATACTGTTTACATGCATTCTTTTCCTAGGGGCGAAAAACTTGAAAATATCAAAAAAAATTCCAAAGTTGGTTTTGAAGTAGACAGAGAGCTAGAATTTTTGCCTTCATACTTTTCACACCCAACAAATGCCTCACAAGCTGATACGTTATACATTAGTGTGGTAATCAAAGGCGAATCTGTTTTAGTAGAAGATGATGCTGAAAAAGCCTTGGCATTAAATGAAATGATGAAAAAATATCAGCCTGAGGGACATTATGACCCATTACAAAACAACGATCTAGTTTTAGATGAAGTGGCAATAATAAAGATAATTCCAAATTCTATAAAAGGAAAATACAAAATTGGACAGCATATGGATTCTAGCTCTAGAGCAATATTGGCTCAAAAAATTCTTGAAAAAAATTCTTCAACTGCAAAAGAAACTTTGAAAGTGATGGGATTTGAGATTACTGATAATGGATTAAAGATGACTGATGAACCTGTATGGTGATTTAGTTTGATATCACCATTGCTTTAAATTCTGTTTTTAGGGATTGGTAATGTTGGAACAAATTACAAAATTTGAACTGTCTTCTGATTATGCCCCCACTGGTGATCAACCTCAGGCAATAGATGAGTTAGTTCAAGGTGTTGGCAAAAAATCTGTTCAGACCTTGTTGGGTGTGACTGGAAGTGGTAAGACATTTTCTGTTGCAAATGTAATTGCAAAAACTGGAAAAAACACACTAGTCATTTCTCACAATAAAACACTTGCAGCACAATTATACTCTGAACTAAAACAATTTTTCCCAAAAAATAATGTTGGATATTTTGTATCATACTATGACTATTATCAACCAGAAAGCTATCTTCCACAAACTGATACGTACATTGAAAAAGATACTCAGATTAATGAAAAAATTGAAAAATTAAGACTAGAGGCCACTGCTATGTTGTTATCTGGTGAACCTACAATTATTGTATCTACTGTCTCATGTATCTATTCTCTTGGCAACCCTAAGGATTGGGAAGATTTGGCAATTGTGATAAAGTCTGGTGATGAAATTAAACGAAGTGAACTAATTAGACAATTAGTTGACGCACGATATGAAAGAAATGATACTGAAATTGCACCTGGAAATTTTCGTGTAAAGGGTGATACAATTGATATCACTCCTGCATATTCTGAGGATATAGTTAGAATCTCTATGTTTGGCGATGATGTTGAAAAAATCACCATACTTGATCATGTGTCATTAAAAGAAAAAAAGAAACTTTCACAAATGAAAATCTTTCCTGCAAAACACTACTTGATTGCAAAAGATGTTAGAAAAAATGCTATTAATTCAATTAAAGATGAATTAAAAAAAAGATTACCAGAATTAAACGAACTTGAAAAACAACGATTAGAGATGCGAACAAAATATGATTTAGAAATGATTGAAGAGTTGGGATATTGTTCTGGTATTGAAAATTATTCTAGGCATTTTGATGGAAGAAAAGCAGGAGAAAAAGCATTTTGTTTAATGGATTTTTTTGGAGATGATTATCTGTTAGTAATTGATGAATCCCATGTTACTTTACCTCAACTTCATGGGATGTACAAAGGTGATCATTCAAGAAAAAACCAACTTGTTACCTATGGATTTCGATTACCTAGTGCATATGATAATAGGCCGTTAAAATTCGAAGAATTTGAAAAATACATACAAAACACAATCTTTGTTTCAGCAACTCCTGCAGAATATGAGAAAAAAATATCTTCAAAAATTGCAGAACAACTAGTGCGCCCTACTGGATTATTGGACCCTCTAGTTGAGATAAGACCTACAAAAAACCAAATGGATGATTTAATCAAAGAAATCAACAAAAAAGCGGCAAAATCTGAGCGTGTTTTAGTCACTACATTAACCAAAAGAATGGCAGAAGATCTTGCTGAATATCTCTCAAAAAAACAAATTCGTGTACGATACATGCATTCAGAAATTGAAGGATTACAGCGAACTGAATTAATTAGACAATTACGATTAGGCGAATTTGATGTTCTAGTTGGAATCAATTTGTTACGAGAGGGATTAGATATTCCTGAAGTTTCTTTGGTTGCAATTTTAGATGCAGACAAGGAAGGATTTTTGAGAAATTTTACTAGTTTGATTCAAACTTTTGGTAGAGCGGCACGAAATGAAAATGGAAATGTGATAATGTATGCTGATAATATTACAAAATCTATGACTCTTGCAATGAATGAAACAAAACGTCGTAGAGAAAAACAATCTCAATACAATACTGAGCATAACATTACCCCACAAACAATTATCAAATCCGTCCCTGAACAAGTAACAACTCTTGATGAATCAAAACTAAAATCTACACATGATATTACAACTGATATTATTGATTTAGAGGCCCAAATGAAAAAATATTCTGAGGATTTGGATTTTGAGCGAGCCATTGAATGTAGAGATAGAATAAAAAGACTAGAAAAGGAACTCCAATTAAAAAATGACCGAAAATAAATTAAAAATACGTGGTGCAAGACATCATAATTTAAAAAATATTGATATTGATATTCCAAAAAATAAACTAATTGTCATTAGTGGTTTGTCTGGTTCAGGAAAATCCACTTTAGCTTTTGATACGATTTATGCTGAAGGACAAAGACGTTATGTTGAATCACTTTCAGCTTATGCTAGGCAATTTTTAGAAATGATGGATAAACCTGATGTTGATTCTATTGATGGTCTATCTCCTGCCATATCTATTCAGCAAAAAACTACTAGCAAAAACCCCCGTTCAACTGTAGGTACTACAACTGAAATTTATGATTACATGAGATTACTTTATGCTAGAATTGGGATTCCTTATTGTACAAATTGTAAACGAAAAATCTCAACTCAATCAATTGAGAGAATATGTGATTCTGTTCTCAAAGATTTTGCAGATAAAAAAATTCTCATTTTGTCTCCTCTTGTTCAGAGGAAAAAAGGAACTTATGAAAAACTATTTGAGCAGATCAAAAAGGATGGTTATTCTAGAATCCGTCTAAATGGCGAAATTTTGAACCTAGATGAAGAAATTCCTGCCCTTGATAGGCAGAAATGGCACAATATTGAGGTTGTAGTAGATAGAATTACTAGTGAAAAATCTGAAAGATCTCGGCTCTTTGAGGCAATTCAGACTGCAATTAAAACATCAAAAGGTGATGTGATGATTTCATCAGACAAAGATGAGCGAATTTTCTCTCAAAACAATGCATGTCCTCATTGTGGCTTGACTATTGGGGAACTTGAGCCCCGAAACTTTTCATTTAATTCTCCATTTGGTTTGTGCAAGACTTGTAATGGGTTGGGAGTAAAGATGGAATTTGATCCTGATTTAGTAATTCCTGATAAAACAAAATCCATTCTAGATGGTGCAATAGTTCCTTGGAGTGGTAGATTTTCTTCATTTAGACGACAGGCATTAAGGGCAGTTGGTAAAAAATTTGGATTTGATTTGATGACTCCAATTAATAAAATAAAACCAAAACATCTCAAAATTATTTTACACGGTAGTGATGATATGATTGATTTTAATTATCGTTCAAAGTCTGGAGATTCTTCTTGGCAATACACCAATGCGTTTGAAGGTGTGTTGGCAAATTTACAACGTGTCTTTATGGAAACTGATTCTGAATCAAAACGTGAATGGTTAAAACAATACATGAGAGATACACCTTGTAATGACTGTAATGGTAAAAAACTAAAACCAGAATCCCTTGCAGTTAAAATTAATGATAAAGGGATCATGGATGTTTGTGATTTATCAATTGATAATTGTTATGACTTTTTTTCAACTTTGAAATTAACTGAAAATGAACAGTACATTGCGAGAGATGTTCTAAAAGAAATTAAAGAACGTCTTGAATTTTTAATGAATGTTGGATTAAACTATCTGACTCTAAATAGACTGAGCTCTACTCTCTCTGGTGGTGAATCTCAACGAATTCGTTTAGCAACTCAAATTGGCTCAAATCTGACTGGGGTTCTTTATGTTCTTGATGAACCTACAATAGGATTGCATCAACGAGACAATTCAAGATTGATTAAAACGCTAAACAAGCTACGAAATCTTGGAAATACTGTTATTGTTGTAGAGCATGACGAAGAAGTTATACGAAATTCAGACTGGATAGTTGATTTGGGTCCTGGTGCTGGTGTCCATGGTGGAAATGTAGTATTTGAAGGAACAATAAAAAAAATCCTTAATGGAAAAAAATCTGTTACAGGTACTTATCTTAAAGATAATTCATTAATCACTTTACAAGATAAAACACGTAATCGTTCAGGTTCATTAGTAATTCACAAAGCATCAGAAAACAATCTTAAAGAAATTGATGTTGAAATTCCTCTTGGTTTTTTTGTTTCAATTACTGGAGTTTCAGGTTCTGGTAAATCCACTTTAATTAATGATATTTTACTCAAATCACTTGAAAATCATTTTTATAAATCAAATGTAAGGCCAGGTGCTCACAAGAAAATTTCTGGACTGGAAAATATTGATAAAGTAATTGCAATTGATCAATCACCTATTGGACGAACTCCTCGCTCAAACCCTGCAACATACATTGGTGCATTTACTCCTATTCGAGAATTGTATTCAAATACAGAATTATCAAAAGAACGTGGTTATGCTCCAGGACAATTTTCATTTAACGTAGCTGATGGTAGGTGTTTTGCATGTGATGGTGATGGAGTGAAACAAATTGAAATGCAATTTTTATCTGATGTATATGTAAAATGTGATGAATGTAAAGGTAAAAGATACAATTCTGAAACATTATCTGTTTTGTATAAAGGAAAAAATATTTCTGATGTTTTAGATATGACTGTTTTTGAAGCACTAAACTTTTTTGAAAACATTCCTTCAATTAAACGAAAATTACAAACAATCTTTGATGTTGGTTTGGGCTATATCAAATTGGGGCAATCTTCTACTACTCTCTCTGGTGGTGAAGCGCAAAGGGTAAAACTTGCATCAGAATTATCCAAAAGAGGAACAGGTAAGACTTTGTACATTTTAGATGAGCCTACAACTGGTCTTCATTTTGCTGATGTTCAGAAATTACTTGATGTTTTGAATAGGTTGGTAAACTTGGGAAATACAGTTGTTGTAATTGAACATAATATGGATGTGATAAAAAATTCTGATTGGCTAATTGATTTAGGTCCTGAAGGCGGTGATGAGGGTGGTAAAGTTGTATCTATTGGAACTCCTCAAGAAATTGCAAAATCTCCTGGCAGTTATACTGGAAAGTATTTGAAAAAAATATTAAAAAATGACCTTTGATATATCTAAAATCTCAATTCCAACTGATCCTGGAATTTATTTGATGAAAGATTCTGATGAAAAAATCATTTACATTGGAAAAGCAAAAAATCTAAAAAATAGAGTCAAATCATATTTTTTAAAAAATCAAAATTATAAAACTCAAAAATTAGTTGAAAATATTTTCTCAATAGAATTTGTCTTAACTGATAATGAAAGCGAAGCTTTTCTTTTAGAATCAAATATGATAAAAAAATACCGTCCTCGATTCAATATTGAATTAAAAGATCAACAACGATACACATACTTGCGAATATCTGATGAAAAATATCCTAGACTACTAGTGTCTAGAAGAACTAGGGATGGAAAATTTTTAGGTAAAGGAAAAACTTTTGGTCCATTTACTCAGGGAAGCTCAAAATTACTTACAATTGGGGCTTTGCGTAAAGCCTTTCAAATTAGAATTTGTAAGACATTACCCAAAAAAGTTTGTCTAGAATATCATTTGGGAAATTGTGAGGGTCCCTGTGAATTCAAAGATGCACAAGAACGATATCCAAAACATGTAGATTCTTTAGAACAAGTACTAAAGGGTAAAAATCAAACAAAAATTTTCACAAAAAAACTAGAAGAAGAGATGCATCAGGCAGCAAAATTAGAACAATTTGAGCGTGCAAAAGACATTCGTGATACCTTGATTCGTTTGGGAAGTCTTCAAACAAAACAAAAAATGGAATATGTTGAAAATTCTGATGAAGAATACTTTGGAATTGGAATTGAATCTCAAAGCGCAGTAGTGATGAATTTTAGAATGATAAATGGTGTGATTCGTGATAGTGACAAGTACTTTTTTGATCTAGTTGGAGATAATTCTTTTTCAAATTTTTTGTACCAGTATTACTCTACCCATAAAATTCCAAGACAAATTCTAGTTAGCGAATTACCTGAAAACAAATCATTTTTAGAATCTTTACTATCTGAATTATCTGGAATTTCAGTAAAAATTACAAAACCTACTAAAGGAAAGAAAAAAGATATCATTAATCTAATTTTAAAAAACATTTCATTGATTCATCAAAAGGGCGGTGACCCTGGTTTGGTGGAACTAAAAGATATTTTGCATTTAGATGAAATACCCAATATCATTGAGTGTTTTGATATTTCAAATCATGGTGAAGACTTTGCAGTGGGTTCTATGGCTCGATTTGTTGGAGGAAAGCCTGACAAGTCTGGATATCGAAAATTCAAAATTAAAACGGTTACTGGACGAGATGATTTTGCAATGATTGCAGAAATTATCAAAAGACGATATTATAGATTATCTGAAGAACATTCTGAATTCCCATCTTTGATTGTAATTGATGGAGGAAAAGGGCAATTATCTGCTGCAATGAATTCTTTACAATCCCTTGGCTTGAAATTACCTTGTATTTCTTTGGCAAAAGAAAATGAAGAAATCTTTACTCCAAAAAGTAAAAACCCTATAGTAATCCCAAAATCAAAACCCTCTTTGAAGATACTTCAACATGTTAGAGATGAAACCCATCGATTCGGTGTTGCATACAATAGAACTATTCGTAAAAATCAAATAAAATAAGAAAAAAGGAAAAATTTTGGTTAGTTCACTGAAACAGTACCTACCATCCATGGATGAACCATGCAAAAGTAGTCATATTCTCCAGCATCTTCAAATGTAAATGCAAATGTTGCATCTGCCATTAGTAAACTACTATCAAATACTCCTGATGGACCATCAGCTGGACTTCCACTTGTAACAGTATGTGCTGCTGTGTCTACGTTAGGCCACTCTACTGTATCTCCAGCATTAATTGTGATATCTGCTGGTGCATAACAAGAGTTTGTTTCCTCACATCCTGGAACTGAAGTTCCTGCTGGTACCTCAACAACATGTGTTGTTGGTCCTGCTGGTGCTTCATCCATAGTTTCTTCATGTACATCATCTGTGTGTTCTTCTACAACAACTTTATCTTCAACTTCTATCGTTGTTTCTGCTACACTTTCAGTATAATCCACTTTGTAATCAACTATGAATGGAGTTGTTTTCATTGTATGAACTGCTAAAGCATTACCGGAAAATTCCCATGTTCCTTTAGCTTTTTTTGGATCAACAAATGTCAATTCAAATATTGTTTTGCCATCTGGTGTCCAAGTTTTTAGTCCTTTGTCTTCTCCTTCTGCCAATGGGCCACGCAATGAGACAAGTTGTATGTTTTCAGATGCATCATACATTAGAGTACCTGTATACACATTCTCACTAGGGGCCAAAATGATTGCAAGTTGGTGGAATTCATGACCCAATCCTGGATCAGTTTCTGATGTTAATCTATCCCATCCTGCTTTCATTGGTTTTGTAGTTTCTTCTTTGACTGGAGTTTCTTTTTCCATTGTTTGTGAAACTACTGGAGATGACACTGTTGGACCTGCGCTTTGAACCCCATCCATATAGAATGCGGTTCCTACGCCTACTGCAATAATTGCAACTGTAAATGCAATTGCTGCTTGGTCTATACCTGCCATAATTGATCAAAAGAATTGTGTATAGTAAATAAATCTAATCTTCAATATTACCTTCATAATTCAACATATTTCTGATTCAATATCTTTTCAAAATTAGATAACATAATTTCTTCAAATTTTTATAATATTTTTAAATAATTTTTGAATATTCTATATGATCTCTATAATTGAGTCTAGGCTGTTGTCAATGATGTTGAACAATAATTTCTTTTATGATTCTACATTGTAATAACATCATACATTGCAATTGAGCTGTCACCAAGTAACTAATCGTTTTTGGTCTTAAGCACTTTTGCTTTGTTTTCATACTTATTTTCTACAACGAAAAAGTGACTCTTTTGTCTATATCTTTTGAATACTTCCTTTATGATCATAGTTTGAAATGTGTACATATGCTTGAATCTCACGCCTTTTTCTCAAAAATGGTTGATGAATTAGTAGAGTTTTCAGAATATGATCCTGAATTAGCAGATGGAATAAAGTGGCTAGATGATCAGGCTCAAAAAAAGGGAATCACATTTTATGATATGGTTTTTGAAGTACTGTACAAGCATGATGTAAATTCAAAAGCCAAAGACTGGCTTAGTACTAGAAATTAATTATTTTCTCAAGTCTAACGTTTGATATTCACAACCTTCAGGACCGCAATATTTTCCAACATATGTTGCCTTTGGTCTGTATAATGCAGGTTTTGGTGCCGCTTCTGCAAATTTTTCCTCAATGATGTGAGCTGCCCATCCGGCAACTCTTGAAATTGCAAAAATTGGTGTGTTAAGATCCATTGGGATTTTTAACATGTAATACAATGATGCACTATACAAATCCACATTTGGATAAATGTCTCTGTCTTTTTGGGACTTCATTTCTGAAATAGTTGTTGTCTCTACTTTTTCTGTAATGTCAAACCATGGCTCTTTGGTTTTCTCTGCTAGTTTTCTTGATAGTTCTTTTAGTACTTGTGCTCTTGGGTCATATGTTTTGTAAACTGCGTGACCCATACCCATGACTCTCTCACCGACATCAATTTTTTCTTTAATCCAACTTTCCACTTTATCTAACTCTTCAATTTCTAAGAGCATTTTCATTACTTCAGTATTGGCTCCTCCATGCAGTTCCCCACTTAGTGCTCCAATTGCAGCACTTGAAGCAGAATACATGTGTGCTCTAGTTGATGCGACTTGTCTTGCTGTAAATGTTGATGCATTGAAAGTATGGTCTGCATGAAGAATTAAACAAACATCAAAGATTTTTTCTACTTCAGAGTCTGGCTTTTCTCCAAACATCATGTAAAGGAAATTTGCAGCATGACTTAATGATGAATCTGGTTCTACTGGCTCTAATCCATTTCTTATTCTGTGCCAACTGGCAACAATTGTGGGAACCTTTGCAATGAGGTTTATTGCTTTGTCATAACTGGCATCTTTATTTGAAAATTCTTCATCATAATATCCTGCTAGAGCAGAAACAAATGCCTGAAGCATATCCATAGGATCTGCATCTTTTCTCCAATTCCCCATGTTTTTTTGCATTTGTTTTGGGATGTATCTTGCCTCAACTAGTTTAGAGTTGAATTCATCTAATTGTGGTTTGGTAGGTAAACTATCGTAAAGTAATAGATATGCTGTTTCTTCAAATGTTGAATTCTCTGTAAGGTCTAAAATATCAAATCCACGATAGATGAGTTTTCCTTTTTCTCCATCAATGTTTGAAATTCTGGTATCTGCCACTTCAATTCCACGCAAACCAATATTCTTAGTCTCCATAATTGAGCCTAGCAAAAATCTTCTATTATGTTTTCGCCAATATCTTGTCTACTAAGTTTAGTAATTAGTCTAATATGGCAACTTTTGACCCTAAATGAGAATTTTTAATTATTAATTAATTGACTCCAAAAGAACGCAAAGATTTGCAAAAACTAGATGATTTAGTTCTTAATTCATCCCCTGAGGAATTAAAAAAAATTCAAGAAATTGATCATCAGACTCAGATGGAAGGATTGTCATTTTATGATGTCTATGTTGATTCTAGTTCTTTGATTCAACCAAGCGTCAAAAAGAATTCTAAAGAGTCTTGAGATTTCATTCTTAATTTAAATATGGTTCATAATTTTTCAAATCATTATGGTTGTTAAATCTAAAAAATCTGTTGGCAAAAAGACAGCAGCTAAAAAAACAACCAAAAAGACAGCAGCTAAAAAAACAACCAAAAAGACAGCAGCTAAAAAAACAACCAAAACATTACGTAACAAAGTAGTTTGTATTTCTCATAAGGAAGACTGTGATGGAATCAGTTCTGCTGCATTGATTCGTCAAGCCTTTGGTGGTGATGCAATTCTAGTTGATTATCCTGGTCAGATGGAGGCATTAAATCAAGTTTTAACTGATGAAAAATTAAAATCATTATACATTTGTGATTTGGGTCTTAGTAAAAAGACTCAAGATGAATTTATTGATATTTTAACTACTTTAAGAAAAAATAAAGTTTCAGTCACTTACATTGATCATCATGACATTGATCCTAATGTTGTAAAATCTTTAGAAAAAATTAAGGTCAAAGTAATCCATGATATCAACGAATGTACTGCTGTTCAGGTTTACAATGCTTACAAATCTAAACTAAATGATCATTCTTCATTTGTTGCAACATGTGCAGCAATCACTGATTACATGGAAGATAGACCATTAGGTTCAAAATTACTTCAAATGTATGATAGACAATTTGCATTAATCAGTGCAACTGTTCTCACTTACAATATTGTTGGAAGACAAAGAGAACCTGACTATCTTTTGTATTTGGTAGAAGAACTATCTGAATCAAAATTCCCACACGATATTCCAAATACCTTTGAATTTGCTCAAATTCAAGTAGACAAATTATCCCAAATTATTGCTAAAGTAAAACAAGGAATGAAAACAATGTCTAATCTTGGACATATGGAAATCTTAGATTCTGGTGCAAGTGGTGCTGTTAATTTTGTCATGGGTTTGTCTGGAAAAGATGTTGGTGT
>CAYTNP010000004.1:0-25368 GCA_964439165.1 uncultured Nitrosopumilaceae archaeon
CAACACCAGAACCTGAACCAACACCAGAACCTGAACCAACACCAGAACCTGAACCTGTTGTAGAAAAAACATCGGAACCTGTAGAAGAACGAGATGTGATTTATGTTGGAACAAAACCAATTATGACTTATGTGTCTGCTACTCTAACACAACTATCTACAAGAGATGTTGTAACAATCAAAGCTAGAGGTAAAAGAATTACACAAGCTGTTGATGTATCTCAAATGATTGTAAAAAGAATGGATTCTGTAGGTTACTTTGTAAGCGATGTTAGAATTTCTTCAGACTCTCTTACTTCTCAAGATGGAAAACAAAGAAATGTTTCTACAATGGAAATTGACATTTCAAAAAAATAACACTAGAAATTTAATTTTAATTATTTGTGGAATTACCTTTGTTGTATTTTTGATAAGTTTTTCAGGAAACTCTTGTGGAATTCAACATATGCTGATTTTAAATGAAATTAATTCCTACGAACAATCCCTTGATCCTGAAATTTGTGAAGTAATAGTAGAAAAAATTGATTTGTTTAATGATGAATGTTCTCCCTACATTGAAATTTTAGATTGTGGTTAGAATGAAATATCTGTTAAGAATGTAATGCCAAAATAAACTAACATTAAACTTAATCCCGTCATCAATATTTTGTAATTTTTGTTAGAAAGAATTTTTGAACTCTTTGATGCAAGAAATGAAACTGAACCTAGCCATACAAAATCCATCCATATGTGCAAAATAAATACAATTAACATGCCTGAAAATGCCCAAATCAACATTGCATCTGAAATTAATTTGAATCCAATAGTTAACCACCATATTATAAAAAATGGATTTAACCCACTCAACAAAACACCTGTTAATAATGCTCCTTGTTTTGGATTTGCTGAAATAATTTCTTTTTTTGTAAATATGTTTTTGATTTGTATTGCTGCAAATACAAAAAGTGTAATTGCACCAAAAATTGATATGATTGTTCTAAATTCTGGAAATATTTCTAATGATAATACTCCAATTCCTAATAAAATGATTAATGGAAATTCTACCATTGCATGGCCTGTTGCCATTTTGATTCCTGCTTTTGTTCCATCTCTTAATCCATATGACACATTTGCTGCAAAAAGTGGACCTGGTGCCATTACCCCTGATGCTGAAATAATTATTACTAATAATGTAAATTCTATAAATTGCTCCATTTTTTCTAATTTTATGATCTTTTAGTTATGAAATAAACATAATCAAAAATTATCTATACATGGAATCTGAAAGATGTCGTGACTCTTCTTGTGCTTCTTTAATTACAGCTTCTGCTTTTTCAGCTTCTTTCTGTAATGATGCAATATTACATGATGCTCCTGGAATTAATTGTGACATTGCAATACAAAGTTGTGCACTAGATTTGAAATCTGGACCTTCACCATTTGTGTGAAAAATTACAACAATGACATCTTGATCTGTAATGCTACCTTCGTTAAGTAATATTCCGGGAATTCCTGGCACAGTTCCATGTTCTAAAGTTTTCAAACCTGCTTTTCTAATTTTATCTCTGGCAGATTCTGTGCTTCCGATTGCTAACATCTCTTCATTTCCTTCAACTGATTTTACTGCAATACTGCTAACAATTAATTCGATTTTGTGTTTTTGTGCCCATTCTAACATTATTTTAGCTGTCATTCTATGTTGTGATTGGTCTAAAGTAAGATATGATAAAAATATCCCAACTTTCAAATTATCATCTACAAAAATACTAGATGGATAATTTGGTTTTCCTTTTTTAATTACACTGATTGGAGGAAAATTATCTGCATCAATTACTCCTGCTAATTCAAACTGTAATGTATGTATCATTGATTCAGTTGCAATTGCACTACTAAACCCTGCTGATGGAAATCCATCAATCAAATACCCTCCCTCTAAATTTATTGGTCTTAACTCTTTAATTTTAATTTCAGGAAACATGAATGTTTTTTGTTGTTATGAGATAATAGGGTTATCTATTTTTGTAATTTTGAAACTAATGCAGCATAAATGAATGGTAAAATTGTTGTAACTTCTGCATGAAGTGTTGACTGTCTTGCTTTTTGTGTAACTTTGCCCCATGAAATTGCTTCTCTTACTAATGCTCCACTAAGACTTCCATCAAATTCTTGAGCAGTTGTTATGTAAAATGCATAATCTAACCCTTCTCTATATTGATTCCACCATAGTGTATGATGTTTTGAAATTCCTCCACCAATCATAAATGCACCTGATCTTTCAGCTTTGAAAACATGTCCTGAAAGTAGATTTGCATCTCCTACCATGTTTAGTTTGAAATCACTATGTTTTTGTGTAAATAACCAAATTTGGCTTCCTACTGCACCATCCATTATTCCTGGAACCACTACATCGATATTGTTTTTGTATGCCCAATAAAGAAATGAATCTTCACCCATATGTTTTCCAATCATTTTACAAATTTCAGCAGTAGTCATTTCTTTTGCCCCATTTTGATATTCTTCTTCTAAAAATGACTGCATCTTCTCTTCAATTAATGGACCATAACTGTCCATAGGAACAAGCACATTTCCTAATCTGTGAATATTTTGATCAGCTAACTCATTATCATCCATTGTAAATGATCCTTCTTTGTAATGAGAAAAATGTCTTGCAATATCATGATCTAATGCGCCACAGGTTGTTAATGCGACATCAAACCATTTGTTTTTTAACATATCTTTGATAATTCCCCTTAACCCTGTTGAAACTACTGCTCCAACAAATGATACAAATCTGAGACATTCTTTGTCTGAAATCATTTCTGATAAAATTTCTAATCCATCTGAAAGATTAACTGATTCAAATCCTCCAGATTGAGAAAGCTCTTGAAAAATTTCTTCAATAGATGTGTTTGAATTAATTTCAATGTCTTTTACTGGACGGCCTGGATCTACCATAATTTGATTTGTCGGCGTCAAGTATAAAATCCTGCCTTAGATTGATAATTTTTTTTATTTTTCTAAGTAAACTTTAAACCCGTCTAATAACACCAATTTTCGAATGGCAGGTAGAATAAAGGTAGGATTAGTAGGAATTGGTAATTGTTTTTCTGGTTTAATTCAAGGAATTGAATATTATAGAAAAAATCCTACACAAGAGGTTACTGGAATCATTCACGATAAATTAGCAGGTTATGGTATTCACGATATTGATTTTGTTTGTGGCTTTGATGTTGGAGAAAACAAAGTTGGAAAACCACTTCATGAAGCAATCTATGCATTTCCAAACATGGTTGATTGGATTCCAAAAGATGAATTGCCAAAAACTGATGCTAAAATCTACGAGAGTCCAATTTTAGATGGTGTTGGATTGTGGGTAGAAAATAGAATTAAACCCGTTGAGAATCCAAAATCCACTGAAGAAATAACTGAAGAAGTAAAAAAAGTAATCAAAGATACTGGCGTTGAAATTATTGTATCTTATTTGCCTGTAGGCTCTGATAAAGTTACAGAGTATTGGGCACAAATTTGCCTTGATACTAATACTGCATTTGTAAATTGTATTCCTTCTTTTATTGCATCTGATGAAACTTGGGCAAAAAAGTTTGCAGACAAAAACATTCCATGTATTGGTGATGATATCAAGGGACAAGTTGGTGCAACTATTGTTCATAGAACTTTAGCTAAATTATGTAATGACCGTGGAACTAAAATTGAAAAAACATATCAAATCAATGTTGGTGGTAACACTGATTTTCTTAACATGAAAGAGCAAGACAGACTTGTTTCAAAGAAAATCTCTAAAACTGAAAGTGTACAAAGCCAACTTAATGAAAGACTAGATGATGATCAAATTTATGTTGGACCTTCTGACTTTATTCCATTCTTAGGAAATACTAAACTCATGTTTATGAGAATTGAAGGACGTCAATGGGCAAATATTCCATACAACATGGAAGTTCGTTTAGAAGTTGACGATAAAGCAAATTCTGCTGGTATTGTCATTGATGCAATTAGATTAGCAAAAATTGCACTTGATAGAGGTGTTGGTGGACCAATAAAACCTGCAAGTGCTTATCTTATGAAACATCCAATTGAGCAGACCTCAGATGTTAAAGCTAAAGCTGCATGTGAAGAGTTTGTTGCAGGTAGTTAATCATTGAAATTTATTAGAATCTGAAAATCTATTTTTTCTTATTGTTTCATATTTTTTCAAGTTAAACTCCCTTGAAACCCCTTGTTCACCATTTAATTTTGTGATTTTTGTAGTTACTACTTTGTTATTTTCTACCAAATCTACGACTAAACTATTTCCTCCAAATTTGTGATTTGAGACATTTGCAGCAAGAATGGGAATTCTATTTTCTAATGCTCTGACCTGAACATACATCTGCCATGGCTCTATTCCTCTTTTGACTATTCTGCTAGGTGAGAGCAGTATTTGGGCACCTTTCCTAGTCAGTGTATTTGCTACTTTAGGAAAAACCATGTCATAGCAAATTACCACTCCAAATTTGCAGGCTGTTTTGAAGATTTTGACCTCTTTTCCAGGTTTGACATTATCTTGTTCATAGTCAAATGGGTGGATTTTTTCTTGTTTTCCTATGATTTCCCCCTTTGGACCAATTATTGGCGATATGATGGAAGTTTTGCCTTTTTTGGTCTCATAAAATGCCCCTGGAATAATGGTCATTCCAAAATCCTTTGCAATTTTTTTAAATTCTAAAAACTGTATATCCCAATCAGAAACTTGATTATTTTTTAGCCATTGTTCAGGCAAGCACACAATCTCTGTTTCTTTTTTACCTAATTTCCTTAAAATTTTTGAAACATTTGAAATTGCTTTTTGATCTGAACTGTATGTGGCAGTTTGAATTAATCCTATTTTTGTCATATTTCAAATACTTTTACTTGGTAATTATAAGTAGGCACAATTTGTTTTATTGAAAATATCTTTTTTGTACTCACCGTTACGAAAAATATCATAATAGAACAAGAAAAATTATGCAATAGTGTCAACTAAACTTGTTAACCATCGATTATCATGTCAATTGCAAAATTACTGCTATTGGTTCATGTTAAAAAAGTAGAGATCTTTGGTTTCAAATCATTTGGGTTTAAGAATACCACTGTTCCCTTTGAGCAAGGCCTTGTATCGATCTCAGGTCCAAATGGTTCTGGTAAAAGTAACATCTTGGATGCTATTATTTTTGCAATGGGTGAAAATAAACCAAAAGTAATGAGAGTCGATAAACTTCGATCATTAATTCATGATATTGAAGGAAATCGACGTGGACCTAAAATGGCAAGATCAAGTGTTCATTTTGATAATACTGATAGAAAGATTCCAGTTGATACTGACAATGTTGAGATTACTCGAGAGATGGATGCAAATGGAGAAAATACCTATTATCTAAACAAAAAGAAAACAAACCGAAGCCATATTCTTGATTTACTTGATATGGCAAATGCTGGCCTTGGTCAACTCAATGCTGTGCAACAAGGAACTGTTACTAGAATTTCTGAATTTACTTCTGAGGAAAAAAGAAAAACAATTGAAGATTTAATCGGTTTATCTTATTTTGATGATAAAAAACAAGAATCAGTAAAACAACTTGATGAGGCTGATAGACGTTTAGAAATTGCTTTGGCAAAAATGGGTGAAATCAAAAAGAGAATCGATGAACTTGAAGAAGAACGAAATCAGAAATTACGCCATGATATTTTGGAACGTGAATTAAACAGGTACAAAGCAATTGCTGCTGCAAACAAAATGAAGGTAATCTCTAGTCAAAAGGTCTCAAAAGAGACAACTTTACACAATCTGACCGCAGAAATTACAAAATTCGATGAAGAACGAGGTCTATTGAGAACTGAAATTGAATCATTAGAAACTGAAAAATCAAAATTAATGGGAGAAGCAAATGCTTACAATCAAACTAAATCTGCATTAGATGCTGAAATTAGTTCTGCAATGGAACAATATGAAATTGATAATAGTGCAATTTCTGCATCTCAAAAAAGAATCGAAAGAATCAGTGCAAGACTTCCTGAATTACAATCTGAATTAGATTCCATAGATATTGCAAGAAATGACATCGATACACAGATTCAAAAAATTAAAGAATCAATTAATGAAACAAATGAAAAGAAAAATAATATTGGTAAGGAATTAGAATTAGTAGATTCACAAAGACAAAAAGTTTTAGCAGAACAATCTGAGATTGCTGCAAAAAAATCTGAAATAGATGAGAAAATTAAAACTCTTACTTCTCAATTAAATGATGCAAAATTAAAATTCTCTAAAACACAACATGAAAAAGAACAATCCAAAAAAATTATTGAAACAAATACTACCAAACTATCTGAAACAGAATCTGGAATTGAAGAACTTACAAAGGCAAAACTTCAATTAGAAACTTTGATGAATAACAACAATGCTACCATTACTGAATTAAAATCTAGAATTAAGAATTATCAAACAAAAAAATCTACCATACTTCATGATATGGATGAATGGGCACAAATTATTGAAAAATCAGATCAACAAGCAACACGTTACGAATCAAAAATTAAAACGGTCAAGGGATTCATGCATGAAGATTATACTGTTGCAAAATTAAAAGAAGATGCAGAAAGTCTTGGTATTGAAGGATTGGTTTATGAAATGATTTCGTGGGATAAAAAATACGAACGTTCTGTTTTAGCAGTTAGTTCTGATTGGATTAAAGCAATTGTTGTAAAAGATTTTGCAACGTTACTTGGAATAGCTGAAGTTGCAAGAGATAAGAAACTTCCAAAATTAAAGATAATTCCACTTGATGCTATCCCAAAATTCAAACTAACTCTTCCCAAAGAGCCTGGAGTCATAGGTGTTTTATCTGATAATGTCAAATGTAATCCTGCGTATTCTGCACTCAAAACCTTCCTGTTTGGAAATATCGTGCTTACTGAAACTAGAGAATCTGCCTATAATGTATCCCAATCTGGCTACAAAGCAGTAACCATAGGTGGTGAATTCTTTGAGGCTAAAGGTAGTACTGTTGTAATTGATAATAACTCTAAGATTTCCAAACTTACAAAATTAATCTCTCTTAGTAGTGATATTGATGGTTTATTCCAATCTATTAGTTTAGTTAAAAAAGTAATGTTAAACAGAAAACAAAAAATCAAAAAATTAGATAATGCTATTCAGTTAAACCGTGATAGACTTTCATTATCTGAGAAATCTTTGTCATCTGCTACTGAAAACTATTCTAATTTGAAATCTAGACTCTCTTCTGCTCTTGCAATGAAAGAACAATTTACAAAAAGAATTTCTGATTTAACTTCTAGAAATAATATTATTAAATCTGAAGTTAGTACAAATGAATCTCATATTGATTCTCTTAATGATAGAATATCAATTGTAGAACAAAATTATGCCAGTGGAGAGCAATCTCGAATCGCAAGTGAATTAGAAAGAATCAATCTAAAAAAAATAGATATTGAAAAATTACACACCACAATTATGAATGAATATCGAGATAAATCTTCCCAACTCACAACCATGGAAACACAAGATAATAGAGAAAAATCCCAATCTAATCGATTACGTGATGAAGAATACTCTTTAAAATCAGAACAAGAAGAATTAGAAACAAAAATCAAAGAATTAGAAACACAACGTGAATCAAAAAATGAAGTTTTAGTTAAATTAAGAGAAAAAGAACAAGAGTTAATTTCTACTTCTGGTTCTTCTATTGGACAATTAAAAGAATATGATGATAAACTCAAAGGATTAACTGATCAAGATAAAGAACTAACCAAACAAATCAACAATTTAGAACGTCAATCAGATTCATTGAATCGTGATTTACGTGATCTAGTTGAAAATGAGGCTAAATTACAACAAATACTCTCTACATTTGGATTTGATAAGGATATGGAAACCTTTGATGTAGAATCTATTGTATCTGGATTATCTGCTGAGCTGGTTTCACTTAATGCATTAAATGCAAAAGCTCCTGAAACATATCTTGAGGTATCTTATGGATATCGTTCAATGTCTACAAGAAAGAATTCTCTTGAAGAAGAAAGAAACTCTATTGTTAAATTTATTGAGGACATTGAAAAAGACAAACGTCAAACATTCTTGGATGCATTTGATAAAGTCGATAAAGAAATTAGATTAATTTTCAACAAGATGACTGGTGGAAATGCATGGCTAGAACTCCAAAATGAAGATGACATATTTAATTCTGGAATTTCTTATCTGATTCAATTCCCAAACAAACCAAAAAGAGAATCAACATCAATTAGTGGTGGTGAAAAAACATTAGCAGCAATTGTGTTTGTTTTGGCATTACAAAAACTCAAACCTTCTCCATTTTACTTGTTTGATGAAGTAGATGCACACCTCGATGCTCCAAATTCTGAACGATTAGCAAATATTTTAGAAGAACGATCTAAAGAAAGTCAATTCATTATGGTTTCTCTAAAAGATTCTGTAATCCAAAAAGCCAAATTAATTTACGGTGTATTTCCAAAAAATGGTGTTTCAAATGTTGTTACATACAAAGATAAACGAATGCCTTCTGTAAGAACAACCTAGTCTAGTTTAACATAACATGCAGAAAGATGATCTTTTGTAACTTCTTCTAAGTCTGGCTCTTTATCACATTTCTCAATTGCATATGGGCATCTTGGTCTGAATCTACATCCTTGATAAGCATCAATATCTGATGGTTCATTGATTCTGATTTTCTTTTCATTAAGCAAATTATTTGGATCTGGTTCTGAAATTGCATCAATTAGTGCTTGTGTGTATGGGTGTTTTGGCTGTAATAATACCTCATTAATTGGGCCTGTTTCAACAATTTTTCCTAAATACAATATTCCTATTCTTTGACCAAAATATCGTGCAGTTGCCAAATCGTGAGTAATATACAAAAATGAAATATTGTACTTTTTTTGTAATTGTTGCATTAATTCTAGCATTTCTGCTCTGATTGAAACATCTAACATGGAAACTGGCTCATCAGCCAAAATGACTTTGGGTTTTAATGCTAATGCTCTTGCAAGAACTACTCTTTGTCTTTGACCTCCTGATAACATATGTGGATATTTTTTTATGATTTCTTCAACTGGTTCTAATTTTACTTCATGTAACACCTCCATTACCCTTTTCATCCTTTCACTTTTGTTTCCAACATTGTGAATTTCAAGTGGTTCTGAAACAATCCCACCAATTCGCATTCTTGGATTAATGGAATCATAAGGATCTTGATGTATCATTTGACAACTCATTCTAATTTTTCTTAAATTTTTTTCATCATTATCAATTTCTTGTCCATCGAAAATTATTTTCCCCGAGTCTGCTTGAATTGATTTTAAGATTAATTTTGCAATTGTTGATTTACCTGAACCTGATTCTCCTGCCAACACAAAAACTTCTCCTTCATTTAATGAAAATGAAATATCGTCTGTTGCTCTAACTGTATTTGATTTTGAACCAAACATTCCTTTTTTTACAAAATGTTTCTTCAAATGCTCAATTCTGAGAATTTCTTTCATTATTTATTGTTGAATAATGAGGTATATCAAGAGATATAGTTCATGCGTAATGAATTGGCTTAAAGCTTTTAAGTCCAATGTTCAATATCTCAATACTTGAGTGATACATTACAGAAAAACAAAGAATACAAAAAATTTGTAGTTGATTCTAGATTACAATATTTCAAGCCTCATGCTACAAAAATTGAAAAAACATTTGCAGAAGAGATATCATCGAGTCTAAGCACAAATTCCAAATCTATTCATCCTAAATTTTTTTATGACAAAAACGGCTCTGATTTGTTTGAAAAAATTTGTTCTGTTCCTGAATACTATCCTACACGAACTGAAATTTCAATTTTAGAAAAACTCCAAGATGAATTACCTCCATTTTTAGATGAAAACTTCAGACTAGTCGAATTAGGAAGTGGTTCCTCAGTAAAAACACATCTGATTTTAAATTTCCTAACTACATCTCAAAAAACTGTTGAATATTTTCCAATTGATATCTCTGAAATTTTAACAGAAAGTTCTGAAGAACTTCTTAATCATTACAAAAATCTCACAATCACTGGTATAATTGATACTTATGAAGGAGGTTTAGAATTTTTAAAAACATACGATGATAAAAAAAATCTAATTGTTTTCTTAGGTTCTAGTTTTGGAAACTTTTCCCCAATTGACGGTTACAAATTTTTAGAGAAAATTTACTCTACTATGAAGCCTGGCGATTTGTTTTTAATCGGTCTTGATCTTGTTAAAGATAAATCCATTCTTGAGTCTGCATACAACGATTCAGAAGGAATAACTGCTAAATTCAATCTTAATGTTTTATCTCGAATTAATGATGAACTTGATGCAGATTTTAATCTCAAAAACTTTTCGCATCATGCCATATACAACGAACAAGATCAACGAATTGAAATGTATTTGAAATCTATGATTGAACAGTCTATTGTTATTTCAAAATCTGACCTTGAATTAAAATTACAAAAAGATGAACTAATTCACACTGAATATTCACACAAGTATCGTTTATCTCAGATTCATGATCTTCTTGATGATGTGGGTTTTGAATTAAAACACACTTGGTTAGATGAGAAAAAACATTTTTCCTTAACTTTAGTTTCAAAAATTTAATCTAGATTTTCAGCACATCTGAAGCCAGAAAACAACCATCTTTCATCTAATCTGAAGAAATTCCTGTAACTGCCTCTAATTGACATATTTGGTGTTCCAAATGAACCTCCCCTCAATACTTTTTGATTTGTAAACCATTTGTCATTATATTCATCAAATCCTGTTTTGAAACCTGGATATCCTGTAAACTCTGATGATGTCCATTCCCAAACATCTCCTATCATATGCTGGCATCCTGAAGGACTTACTCCCTCTGGAAATGATCCAATTTCTGTACATCCCCAAAGATATGATTCAAGTAAATTACATTTTTCTGTAGTTGGGGGTTCATTACCCCAAGGAAAAACTGTTTTTTCTTGTTTTTCTTCATTCCAACAAGCTGCTTTTTCCCATTCAGCTTCAGTTGGCAATCTTTTTCCTGCCCACTTGCAGTATGCATCTGCTTCATAGTAACTAACATTGCATACTGGTTGATTTGGATTGATTTTTCTAATTCCCAAAAAGTCTCTGACGTTCCATTCACCATCAATTTTTTCCCAATACATTGGAGCATTCCATTTGTTTTCTTTTACTTTTTCCCAACCATCTGATAACCAATATTTGTATGTCTCATAACCCCCATCTTCTACAAATTCCATATATTGTTGATTTGTAATTGGAAATGCATCAATTTTGTAATCATTTAGGTATACTTTGTGTTCTGGTAATTCAATATCATAACAATATTGCTTTCCATTGTACCCCATTGTGTATAATCCTCCTTTGATTTGGATTGATTTTTTTTCAACATTGTTTTGTTTTGCAATTTTATTTTTTCTTATTGGTCTATATTGCTCAGCAAGAAGATGTTGCAAGTCATATACTAGTAATTCTTGATGTTGACATTCGTGATGGAATCCCATTGTGATTAATTTCGTTGTCTCCTCACTAAGTGATTGTGTTGTGATAAATTTTTCAACTCTTTGATTGATTGTATTGAAATATTCAAATATCTGATCTACAGTTGGTCTTGAAATAACTCCTCTCAAACCCTTGTCATGTGGAACTCCAAATTGCTGATAGTAGGAATTTAGATATTCTGAAAATTCTTTTGAATAAAATTCATAATTTTTATCAATTTTACTCATGATTGCTTCGTAAATCCAACTAACATGACCAATGTGCCATTTAGGTGGGCTCATAAAAAAAGCAGTTTGAACTACAAAGTCATCCTTTTCTAAAGTCTTGACAAGTTCTAATGTTCTTTTTCTAGTTTCTTTGAATTGTTCTAGCAATGGTTTCTTTTGTTCTAATTCTGGATTAGAAGTCATGTCTCAAAATTACCTTTTTTGGATTATTATATTTGTGGGTAAATTCCTAATAACCTCTAGCAAAAATCGGAACTGAAACGCTTTGTTGTTGACAGTAAATACATTTTTGATTTGTATCTTCACTTTCAAACGGAATGACTCTAATTTCTGCACCTGTTTCTTCTTTGATCTTCTCTTCACATTCTTGTTTTCCACACCATGGTGAATTGAAAAATCCTCCTTGCTCAATTTTTGATTTAAATTCTGAATAATCTGAAATGTCTATCGTGTTTGATTTTGCTTGTTCACGTGCATTACTTAGCATGTTTTTTTGAATTTCCTCTAATATTGTGGATATTTTTTCAATCTCATCAAACCCTAAATTTGATTTTTCACGATTGTATCTTTTAGCTATGACAAAACTCTGTTTCTCTATATCTTTTGGTCCTATCTCAATTCTAATTGGAACTCCTTTGAGTTCCCAGTCGTTGAACTTGTATCCTGGTGATAATCCACTTCTATGATCTACGTGAACTCTGATATCTTTTGATTCTAATTCATCTTTGATAGTTTGTACTTTTGGAGACACAATTTTTTCTCCTTCTTCGTTTTTGTAAATTGGTACAATAACTACTTGCATTGGTGCTACTTTTGGAGGTAATACTAGTCCTTTATCATCTCCATGAGCCATTATCATTGCACCAATTAGTCTCCATGAAACACCCCATGATGTTTGCCATGCAAAATGCTCAACATTATCTTTGTCGGCAAATTTCACTTCAAATGGTTTTGAAAAATTCTGTCCTAGGAAATGTGATGTTCCCATTTGCAATGCTTTACCATCTGGCATGATTGATTCCATTGTAGTTGTATATACTGCACCAACGAATTTTTCTTTCTCACTTTTTTTCCCTGTCATTACTGGAATTGCCAATTCTTCTTCAACAGTGTTTTTGTAAATATCTAAGATCTTTGACACTTCTATCTCTGCTTCTTCTTGTGTTGTGTGAACTGTATGTCCTTCTTGCCACAAAAATTCAGATGTTCTCAAAAACGGTTTTGTAGCTTTGATTTCTGCTCTTAATGCTGTATTCCAGAAATTAATTTTTAATGGTAAATCTCTCCAACTTTGAATCCATTTTGAGTATAATGTGTATGCTAATGTCTCAGATGTTGGTCTTAATGCTAGTCTGTCTCCTACTTCATTTGTTCCTGAATGTGTTACCCAAAATACTTCAGGATTAAATCCTGCAAAATGTTTTTGTTCTTTTCCTAGCAATGATTCTGGAATTAATATTGGCAAGAATCCATTTCTAATTCCATTTTTTGAGAATTTTTTATCAAATGTATTTTTTAGAGATTCCCAAATTGAATATCCATCTGGTCTGAGAACAATTAATCCTTTAACAGGTGCATAATCTGCCAATTTTGCTTTTAGAACTACTTGAGTATACCACTCACTAAAATCATCATTTTTTGAAACTGTAATGCCTACATCTTCTTTGCCCAATTCAAAATTTAAAGAATTAATTTAACTAATGAGCCTTTCGTGAGAAATTCTTGATTATAGTTTATCGCCTTTACAGAGAACTTGACCTGTTACTCTGCTTTGGAAATTAGGACACACAAAACACTGAATGAAATGAATATCGTCCTTTAAAACTGGACATTCTACAAATTCTTGCTTCATTCTTTTGAGCATTTTTGGACTGACGCCTTTTAGTTTTAATTTTCCTTTATCATCCATCATACCTGATGCTTTTAGTTCTGCTTTGACGTTATCTGGTAGCTTTTGTCTACCTTCTCTTTCTTTGATATCTACTTCGTACTTGTGTTCTAATTCATCAGCCATTATAGACTCGTAACACTACGGTGATTTATTACTAGCGTTTTTTTGATCTGAAAATGGTTTAAACTTTAATATAATTAGCAATTTTTTTCCAAATCAGAAATTAATTGCTTATTATTTTTGATGTTGAAGGTGTTTTGTATGATGAGGAGTATTTGCCAATTCTTGCAGAAAAACTCAACAAAGAAGATGAAATCTGGGAAATTACTAAACAAGGTATTCAGGGAAAAATTAACTGGGAAGAAGGATTACGAACTAGGGTTGCAGCATTAAAAGGATTAGATGAGAAAATTTGTCATGAAGTATCTGATGCATTGCCAATTATGACTGGTGCAAAAGAAGCTTGTCGTGTTTTAAAGGCTGCAGGCTGGAAAATAATGGCTGTATCTGGTGGTTTCACATTGATGATGGACAGACTAAAAGAAGAATTAGGTTTGGATTATGTTTACTGTAATGAACTAGTCTTCAAAGATGGTAAATTAGATGATGTAATAATTAATGTTGATTCTGATAAAGCAAAATCTGCAAAAGTCAAAATTGCCGAATGGGGCGAAAAGAAAGATGATATTGTTTGTGTAGTTGATGGTGCAAATGATGTAAAACTGTTTGATATTTGTGGTTTAGGTATTGCATATCGTGCACAAGACTTGGTTAAAGATTTGGCTACTACCACTTTGGAAGAAAAAGATCTCTCTAAAATTCTAGATATTATTAACAAACATTACAAATTAGAATTAGAAACTAGTGCTCCTGCATAAACAATTTTTTAGTCGTTTAATTTAGAATTCATGTTTGCAAATCTTACCTATACACATCGAAAAAGAAATTGAACCACTAGATGATTTATCTGAGATAATTTCTAACGCTTCAGACCTACATGATGGGGATATTTTGGTAATTGCTCAAAAAATAATCTCTAAACAAGAGAATAGAATCATCGATTTATCTTCTGTTACACCTTCTTTGTTGGCAGAGGGTATTGGTTCATCATACGATAAAGATCCTCGTATAGTTGAGTTAATTTTATCTGAATCCAAAAGAATTGTTCGAATGAAAAATCAAATAATTATTGTTCAAACTAATTCTGGATTTATTTGTGCAAATGCTGGTGTTGATGAAAGTAATGTTAAAGACGGATTTGCTACTTTACTTCCTGTAAATTCTGATGTTTCTGCAAAAACCCTTCGTGATAAAATTGAAAAAAGAACTGGGAAAAAAATTGCTATTATAATTTCTGATACTTTTGGCCGTCCTTTTAGAATGGGACAAACAAATTGTGCTATTGGGATTTCAGGTTTGAATCCTCTTTTAGATTATGCTGGAACTAAGGATTCTTTTGAAAAAATTTTGAGAGTTACTGAAATTGCAGTGGCTGATGAATTTTCAGCAGCTGCAGAATTAGTAATGGGGAAAACATTGAAGTGTCCTGTATCGATAATTCGTGATTATTCATTTGAATTTGAAGAACATCAAATTTCTGAATTATTACGTCCTGATGCTGAGGACCTTTTCAAATAATCTCTATATTTTTTATCCTAAGACCGGATAACTCGAATAGATTTTAATATGACAAATCGATTTTGATGATTTAGATATAATGTCTGAATCTGAAGAAAAAAAATTAGATGCAACAGGATTATTCTGTCCAGAACCTGTATTTCGAACTAAAATTGAAATTGAAAGAATGCAAGTTGGTCAGACATTAACTGTTTCAGCTGATGATCCTGCAGCTGAAGATGATATTTCAAGATGGGTGACAAGAAATGGTCATGAGTTATTAGATTTATCAAAAGATGGTGAAGTTATCACTTTTCAAATTAAAAAGGTGAAATAATCAAAATCATGACTGTTGTAAATGATGCAGATGTGTTGAATCGTGTTGGCAATACTCCTTTAGTTAAATTAGATTCTCTTTCACATGATTCAACTGATTACTTTGCAAAATTGGAAGGACATAACCCATTTGGGTCTGTAAAAGATAGAGCCGCATTTTGGATGATTAAAGATGGTGAAGAAAAAGGAATTCTAACAAAGGGCAAAAGCATCATTATAGAACCAACTTCTGGAAATACTGGCATTGCATTAACTGGTATTGCAAATCAATTAGGATACAAAGTTGAAATTGTAATTCCTGAAAAGGCAAGTAATGAGACTAAAGATATTATTAGAAATTTAGGAGCTAAAGTTTTTGAAACAAGTGATGATTTGTGTCCTAAGGTGGGAGCTGGAACTGATCAAAGTATCGCCCTTGCAACATCTATAGCCTCTTCAAGACCTGATACGTATTATTCTCCAAATCAATATGCAAATGAAGCCAATTTCATGGGACATTACAAGGGTACGGGACCTGAAATTTGGAAACAAACTGAAGGTAAAGTAACTCATTTTTTTACCGGTGTGGGAACTGGTGGCACTATTACTGGAATTGGTGCTTATCTAAAAGAAAAAAACCCTGATGTCAAAATCATTGGTTGTCAACCACAACAAAATCACCTTATTCAAGGATGGAGAAATTTTGAAGAATCTGCAAAACCTGACTTGTTTTTAAAACGTGAAGATGTTGTTGATGATTGGGTTTCTGCAGATAATGATGAAGCATTTTCTGTTGTAAGGGAAGTATTTGAAAAAGATAAACTCTTGATCAGTCCTTCATCAGCTGCAGTATATGCATGCATGAAAAAATATCCAATTGATGGCAATGCTTGTGTTGTTGGAATATTTGCTGATGATGGTAGGAAATTCAAAAGTGTTTATGCAAAACAAAACGTAATGAGTGAAGAAGAGTTTGAAAATTCACTCAAAGATGCAAAACACATGTCTGATTTAGCATACTAGTCTAGAATCCCTTTGATGAATCTATCATAAAAATTTCTAAATACTACATTGATCTCTTTTTCAAAACGAAGACATTCATCACTTTGTTTAGTAAGATTTTCTTTAATTTCTTTTTTAGTTTCTTTACTCCACTGACTTTGCTGCATATCCTTTGATTTTATGATTGATGGATTTTCTATAATTTTTGTAACTGTATTTGTTAACTCTATACCTATTTGTCTGAATTTTGAAATTTTTAGTAGAAATGATTCTGCTTCTTCTTTGTTTATTTGATTCATCATTGAGTAAATTTCATTGTAATATTCTAGACTCTTTTCATTATGATCTTCAAATTCTTTAATTCTTTTTTTCCAGTATTTTCCATCTGTCTTTTCTTGAACTTTGTAACTGAATTGATTTTTAGCTAATTCTGTGCCTAATTTAGCTAATTTTTTACTATGACTTTTCACTATCTCTTTTTGTTCATCAGAATTCTCACTCAAAATATCTTCAACTATTATGCATTGATTTTAGCCTTTTGAATTTTTTGATTCATTCCATGTTTTTTTTGATTTTTCTGAATATTCCATCAAGCATTTCTCACAAAATGAATCCCATTCATCAATATCTAATTTTTTAAAAAATTCTAGTGACCATTTGTAATTTGGTTCTTCTCTGTATTGAAATTGTTGAATTGTATAGATTTCTTTTTCATGAAATTTATTCAAACATTTTTTGCATTGGGCATTTTTCATTATTGACTTTCAGATGATTCTTCAATATACTTGTCAACATCTATTGCTGCCATACATCCATATGCAGCAGCTGTAATTGCTTGTCTGTAATTTCTATCGTGAACATCTCCTGCTGCAAAAACCCCTTCAACATTTGTATGTGTTTTATTTTTTAATACAATGTATCCCTCATCATCTAAATCAATTTGATTTTTGAAGATCTTTGTATTTGGTTCATGTCCAATTGCTACAAATAATCCTCCTATGTCTAAAGATTTTTCTTCATTAGTTTTTAGATTTTTTAAAACTGCTTGAGTGACTTTTTGTTCACCTTTGATATCTACAACTGCTGAATCCCAATGAAATTCAATTTTGTTATTGTTTAATGCTCTTTCTTGCATGACTTTACTTGCACGTAACTCATCACGTCTATGTACTAGGTGGACTTTGGTTGCAAATTTTGTCAAGAACGTTGCTTCTTCTATTGCTGAATCTCCTCCCCCTACCACAACAATATCTTGATTTCTAAAAAATGGCCCATCACATGTGGCACAATATGATACTCCCTTACCTCCAAATGTCTCCTCACCTTCTAATCCTATTTTTCTTGGATTTGCACCTGTTGCAATAATGATTGCACGTCCTTCATACTCTTCAGATGCTGTTAGTACTTTGAGTGGTTTGCGTCTAAAATCTACATCAACAACTTCATCATCTACAATTGTTGTTCCCATTCTTTGGGATTGTTTTCTCATGTCTATCATTAAATCTGGACCCATGATTCCATTTTCAAATCCTGGAAAATTTTCTACTTCAGTTGTATTGACTAATTGTCCTCCTGGTAAAACTCCTGATAAAATCAAAGTATCGTATCCTGCTCTAGAACAATAAATTCCTGCAGTGTATCCTGATGGTCCTGCACCAATGATAATTACATCGTATTTTGTTTTCTTTTTGTCAGGCATTTTTGGACTATCATCATTTGTTTCTAAAACTGCTGCACCGGAATCTGCTGACATCATAGTGGTTCCTCTTTAAAATTCAATAATTTAAGTGAATATCCTAATTTTTGTTTTTTGTTATGATTTTGATGTTTAATTATTTTTGATCAATCCTTACTATTTCACAATTAGTACAGGTTTTTTGGATTTATGTAATACATAATTTGATGTACTTCCCAAGAAAATTTCTTTAGCAGCGCCTAATCCTCTGGAGCCAATTACGATCAAGTCTAAATTGTCTCTTTGAGCAATTGTTGTGATTCTTTTCCCAGCTTCTCCATATGATACTCTGTCAAAAAACAAAATTCCTTTTTTTGCAGCTTTTAATTTTGCTTTTTTCATGATTTTTTGTGCGTGTTCTAAAAAGATTTTTTCCAATGAACTAATTGGCTCATTTGTTCGTGGTTTCCGCATTCCTACAACATACAGTCCTGTAATTGATGCTTGACTTTCTCTTGCTATTTGTATTGCAGAATCTAATCCTCGAAAAGAATTTGCAGATCCATCCAATGGAACAAGTATTTTCTTGATTTTAATTGACACAGAGATTTTGTGTTTTTTTATAAATTTAAATCTCATTGAGATTATCTTTAATGATTTTCATCTTTGATATTCTAAATGAGAATAAAATATCTGTTTGAGGCATAAAATATGAATGACAAATACTGGTAAAACCAAGACTGTAGGTGATGTAATGACTAAATCAGTCATTTCTATTGATTCTTCTTTGACAATTAATAACGCTGCAAAGATGATGGAGGATGCCAAAGTTGGTGCAATTATTGTAATGGAAAATAATGAACCAGTTGGAATTGTCACTGATAGAGATTTTGCAATAAAAGCAGTTTCATATGCTTATCCTATTTCTGACTCTATTACAAAAATAATGTCTTCACCACTATCTTCTGTATCTTCTGATGATTCTATTCGAACAGCATCAGATATGATGTTTGATAAAGGAATTAGAAAGTTACCTGTTATCGATAATGGAAAGGTAGTTGGAATACTTACTGCATCTGATATAGTAAATTTATTGTCTGTTTCTATGGAGGATGATATTAGAGATATGTACTATCATTCTGTGGTAAAGATATTTTCAAATTATAGCCCATACAATTGATAATTTATTGTTAATTCATAATTCGAGTATACATAAATTAAATGTCAAAAAGAATGTATTTGTAATTACATTTGTTGTATGATTGATTAAATTTGTTATTTTATAAACTATCATTATTGAAAATCAATAAAGATAATCATTAGATAGTTTTATAATTTGAAAATTTAATTAACATCATGGCAGTAAAAACCAAAAAAATTCTTGTACCACTAGATGGTTCTAAAAATTCTCTCCGTGGTTTGGATATGGGGATTCATTTGGCAAGACAATCTCAAGGGACTATTGTTGCTTTAAGCGTAAAAACTGTGCCTGGAATATATGCTCTGCATCCTTTGGGTTTTCTTGATTTTAACAACATGAAAGAAGTCAAAAAATTATTAGATGCTGCAAAACTAAAGGCTGCAAAAAAAGGCATTCAATTAGTTGGAAAATCTATTGCAGGTGATCCTGGCTATGATATTGCAAAATTTGCAAATAATTCAAAAAATAAAATTGACATAATAGTAATTGGAGCTCGTGGACGTGGTTCTGCTAAAGAACTATTTCTTGGTAGTACCTCAAACTATGTATTGCATAAATCCAAAAAACCTGTACTGATTGTAAGATGAGTACTCAAAAAAAATCTAATTTTTCAAAAATACTTGTTCCTCTTGATGGTTCAAAGTATTCTGAAAAAGCATTACTACGTGCAATTGAAATTGTTGATGCTTTTGATTCTGAAATTGTTTTGTTATATGTAATTGAAAAATCATTACCTGTCACGTTTTTAGATCGTAAAGAATATCTGAAAATATTGAAAAATTTTGGAAACAAAACTCTCAAGAAAGCAGAAAACAAATTATCAAAAAAAGGAATTACTGCAAAAATTCTCCTTAAAGAAGGAAATATTGTAAATGAAATTGAAAAAGTTGTGAAAAAAGAAAAATGTTCCTTGGTGGTTGTAGGTAGTAAGGGTCTTGGTGCTGTAACTCGTTTTCTTCTTGGCAGTGTATCAAACAAACTTGCTCAAACTACTTCATGTTCTTTGTTGATTGTAAAATAAAATCATACCGTTAATGAATTCACAATATCTGATTTTGTTATTATTCCTACTAATTTTGAATTTTTGACAACTGGAAGTCCTCCTACATTATGTTTTATCATCAATGTGATTGCTTTTTTGACATCTTTGTCTGCTTCTACTGTTATGGGATTTGGTACCATGATGTCTGTAGCATGAAATGGAAATAAGTAACTCATTTGATTTGTTTGCATTTCTTTTAGACCTTTTTTGAATTTGTATTCTTGCACTTCTTTAGGATCTGCCGTATCTGCTATCCATTGAGGGATTTTTGCAGGTACAAAATCTCGAAATGTTATGATTCCTACTGGTTTTTGATTTCTTTTAATGATTATTCTTGAAATTCCGTATTTCAACAATAAACTCTCTATTTGTAAAATTGGGTCACTTGGTGATGCCGTAATTAATTTACTTTTCATAATTTTTGAAATTTTAACTGGTGTCATTTTCTTTGTCAGGTATACTTTAACTAGATCTGTTTTGGTTATTACTCCCTTCAATTTTTTTTCTTTATCGATAATTATCACTGAATTAATTCTGTGTTTTTTCATCATTTTTGCACATTCTTGAACTGTATTTTCTTTAGATAATGTGAATAATTTTTTTGGTATGAAATTTTTTGCTTTAATTTCTTTGATGGATTTGTTTCCTGATTTGTAAATCCTTTTTGCAATATCTTTTTCAGTGATTACTCCTATTGGCTTTTTTTCATCTATGATTATGACTCTCTTGATTCCTTTTTCTAACAAAATTTCTCTAATTTTGAGTATTGTTTTACTTGGTTCTACCATAATTGGTTTTGTGATGATTTCCGATAATTCACAATCTTTAGGATCCATTGTTGTAATCTATGCAAATTTGTTAAAAAAAGTGATTGCCAATATCGTTTTTGAAAATCATGTTTGAACATTATTGATTAGTTTTTAATGTAATTTTATCTATGACAAGTATGTCACAAAAAGTACCATTGTACGTAATTGGATTGCCTAAAGATGAGCCTGCAACTGAGGTATTGACCTCAAAATTTGGTGGATCTTTAGAAAAAGCTCAACAAGTTTTACCTGATATTATAGAAGCCAAAATCTCAGTAAAATCACAAAATCCTGAAGGTAGCAGAACTCATTATGATGTCACGGCCACTATTATGACCTCTAAAAAACAACTAATCTATACTGAATCTGATTGGGATATTTTAAAAATTGCCGATGGTTTATCAAAAAAATTAGAAAATGAATTGACTAAACATGATGACAAAAGACAACGAGACAGCATTCGTAAAAGAGAGAATTAAAAATTGTTTCAAAACATTCTTGTTCCATTTGATTTATCTGCTCAATCTATTAGAACATTTAAAGTCGCATTAGATTTGGCAAAAAATTATCAATCAAAAATAACTTTGCTTACTTGTTTAGAGGGTGATGCATGGCATCATAAATTCTATGATGCACAAGCTGATTTTCAACTTCTAAAGAAACAAAGAAAAGCTGCAGAATCTCATATTGAAAAATTAAAAGTAACTGCAAAGAAAAACAAAATTTCTATTAAATCTAATATTATCAAATCTAATTTTGTATCTGGTGATATTGTCACTTTTGCAAAATCTAGAAAACATGATCTGATTGTTATTGGCTCTCATGGTAGGACTGGATTTGATAAATTTCTTTTAGGTAGTGTTGCAAATGCTGTTTCTCAAAAAGCGAAATGCCCTGTTTTAATTGTAAAATAAACAAAATGTGGTGTAATTGATATCTATAATTGGATCTGGTAGGGTAGGATCTTCTATTGCATTTCTTTGTGTGTCTAATGCATTGGATGATGTACTATTGGTTAATCGTTATAAAGAAAAAGCGATTGGTGAGGCACTTGATATTGCAAATACAATTCCTTCAAATTCAAAATTTTCAATTCATGGTACTGATGATTATTCTCAAATTTCAGGTTCTGATATTGTTGTAATTGCTGCTAGTGTTGGTGTTTATCAAAAAGATAGAACTGAAAATATGGAATTACAAGTAAGCATGATAAAAGAAATTGCACAAAAAATTAAAGAACATTGTCCTTCTGCAATAATTCTAATTATCTCAAACCCTCTTGATGTTTTAACTTATTTTTTCCAAAAAGAAACTTCTTTTTCTAGATTCAAAGTAATAGGCATTGCATCCAATCTTGATACCAGTAGATTCAGATACTATCTTTCTGAAAAACTATCTGTTCCACAATCTTCGATTTCTAACGCCATTGTTTTAGGAGAACATGGAGATTCTATGGTTCCTGTATTTTCTGGCGTACGTGTTGGGGGCAATCCTCTTTTTTCAATGATTGATTCTCGAGATTCTATTACTGATGATGTTCGAAATTATTGGAGAACTCTGAGGAATTTTAAGAGCAGATCTCAATTTGGTATTGCAAAAAACACTTTTGATGTAATTGATGCAATTTTACACAAAAAAGAAATTTTCATTCCTGCCTCTGTTGTGCTTGATGGTGAATATGATACACATGATGTTGCCATGGGAGTTCCTGTGAAAATTAATCAAAACGGTGTATCTGAAATAAAAAAAATACGATTAGATGATACTGAATTATCTTCCTTGAAACAATCTTCTGAAAAAATTAAAAATGACATACAATCAATTCAATCTTGATTTGTCATATTTTTGAGAATTATTTGATGTTTATCACAAAATTTTTTATTTTCAAGTTGAGAGTAGAATAGATCTTTTTGCCAATGTGCGTTAAATAATCTACATTCTTTATTTTCACAAAACGCTTCACCTGTTTGATAATACATGATTGCCTGCAAAAGATATCCTTCTACTATGTCTGATATTTTTGAATCATTATATTCTAAAAATTCTCCTTTGTATTTTTCTTTGATTTCATCAATTCTTTCTTTATTAAAATCTGTCATCAAATCAAGATAGTATTGTTTTGGTTTTGCAGGAGCTTCTATAATGCCTGTTGTAGAAATTATTGAAGGATTTGAACCTATGACAGCTCTTGCATGATATCTGAAATCGTTTTCATCAAAAGTACATGTTAGTTTGTTTGTAAAAATTATGTGTAATGTTTCATCATCTCTTTGATCTTTTGAAATAAATTCTGATACTGTTTTTTGTAATTCAAAGCCATCATAAAGTGTCATTTCTTCTTTATTTGACATGTCTATGTTTTGATTTTCAATCTGAATCTCTTCTGTTGTGGGTTCGTGACTTTGAAATGGTTTTTTTAAATTAAAAATTCTATTACTAGCAATTTTTTTGTAATCTTTTTGTTCTAACTCTAAGAAAATATTATTTCTGGATTCGACTTTGATTTGAAAGGTTTTTCTGATAAATTCCTTTGATTTTTCTAATTTTATTTGAGGAACTGTAGGTTCATCATATAGTATTATTTTAGATATTTTCAATAATTGATGTGTAATTTTGATAGCTTATCTTTCTAACTCTTTGATTTTCTCTGCTGCAATTTCTGCTGCACGTTTTCCAGAGTATAACATTGAGCCAAATGTAGGTCCCATTCTTGCTAAACCATGGGTTTCAGTAACTGACATTCCTGCTGCAATTAATCCTGGATAAACTTCTCCTGTTTTGTGAACTACGTGTTCTTCTCCATCATTAACATACATTGGTTCCATTCCTTTCCATTCTGCTAGTCCTCTATCTACTAGTCTTTTTACTCCAACAGAATCATGACCTGATGCATCAATGAGAATTTTACACTCAAAGGCAACTGGATCAACACAAGTAATGTTACGTGGTAATGCTGAAACTGGCATCCAATTAACAACAATTCCTGAAACTCTGCCGTTTTTCAATACTAAATCATCAAATTTTGTTAGTTGCAAAAATTTAACTCCTGCATCACATGCACCTGCAATTAATTTTGATACTGCATGTGGTCCTGGTGTTAAGTATAATCCATCTTGAACTTTTTTGTACGGAACTCCTAATTCATCCCAAATTTTTTGTGCTGGTTCTCTAACTGTTACTGGATTCATCATGTAACCTCCTAACCAATAACCTCCACCCAGGTAGTTGTTTTGTTCAATGACTAGTACTTTGTATCCTAAGTTAGATAGCTCACGACTTGCAGTTAATCCTGCAGGACCTGCACCAATAATGATGACATCTGATTCTGCTCTATCAATTAACACATCATGAAATTCATCTGCAATGGCACGTGTAATTTCAACTTCACGAACATCTGTGAAAATCTTTGAAGACTGTTCTGCTATTGTTGCTTCTTGCATGTCGATGACTCCTTTGCTTTACAATTAATACTTTCCCACAGTTTGTACCAATTAGGTAAAACTAAGTGGTTAATCTTAGTTCACACTTCTAGCTTTGAAATACTCATAAAATACTCAAATTCTGAGATCATCCCCAAATCTTTTTGAGGTTTTCTTTATTTCTTAACTCTCTACTCTTTGATTCAATGTCTGATCTTTCTACATCATCAGACAGTTCATCTGTCATTGTTTTCATACTGTCTCCAAAATCTTCCATTGATTTGTTAAATTCTGTCATACCTTTTGAAAAAGAATCCATTACTTTGTTCAAATTAGTAGGGTTAATTTCTCCAAGTATTGATAGTAATACGGATCTTACAGTCATTCTGCTCTATCTCCTTCATTCATTGGAGTAAATTTCCAGTCTCCTTTCATCTTTCTATTCCAAGCTTCTCTACTCAGTCTAGCTCTGACAGTCATAAAATAAGAAAAAAATCCATTGACTAAAAGACTTACTACTTTAAAAAAAATGAGAATCCCTCATTATTCTAATTATCAATTCCACTTAGTTTTACGCACGAAAAATTTAGATAACTAACCAATATTGACAAGATACGATTC
>CAYTNP010000005.1:0-2489 GCA_964439165.1 uncultured Nitrosopumilaceae archaeon
GTATGCACTGATTGCCAAAATTATTCAGTTATGATGTCTCTAAAAAAATCTGTACCAAAAATTAAATCAAGTACAGAACCATTTTACAATTCTAGAATCATTAAAGATGAAAAAGAAGTCAAAATTCTAAAAAAAGCATCCAAAATTATCGATGAAATGTTTGAAGTATGCTCAAAAAAGATGAAAGTTGGCCAAAAAGAATCTGAATTACAAACAATTTTGATGAAATATGCACTAGAACAAGAAATGTTTGATACTGGATACAAATCAACCCTTAATCCACTAATAATTGCAGGTGGACCAAATGGTGCTTTACCTCATGCACAAGTATCTCAAAGAAAATTCAAAAAAGGAGATCTTGTTGTAACTGATCTCACTTTAAGATACAAAGGATATGTTTCTGATGCAACTAGAACTTTTGCTCTAGGAAAAATTTCATCACAGGCTAATGAAGCATATGAAATTGTTAAAGAATCACAAAGATTGGGATTAAAAGTATCTAAACCAAATATTGATTGTAAAGCAGTTGATGCTGCATGTAGAAAATACATTGAAGAAAAAAATTATGGACAATACTTTATTCATTCAACTGGTCATGGAATAGGATTAGAAGTACATGAACTTCCAACTGTTTCATACAGAAGTGATACTAAACTTAAAGAAAATATGGCAATAACTGTTGAACCTGGAATCTATATTGAAAATAAATTTGGAATTAGAATTGAGGATTCATTAATTGTCAAAGATAGACCTGTTGTAATGCACAAGTTCACAAAAGATTTGGTTACTCTCTAGGCTCGATTTAATCATAAAAGTCAACAATATCAATAAGATGTTTGGAATCTGGATTGTTTGATGTAATTTTTTGAGTTACACTATTTACATTCCAATCAAAGTTCATCTCACCCTTGTGAGCTTTAAAGTTCAAAACCACATTGTATTCATCTGAATTAACACTAGTGACACTCAAGTCTACAACTGTCTTTTTGTGATCATAAATTTTCTCATCAGGGTATTCATCACTGATTTTATTTGTAATTGCTTCCATTACAGTTAATCCTTCTTCATTTGGTCCTGCATATTGCATCAAAACATCTACTACTTGCTGTTCATTTTCTGCTAATTCAGGAAAACTTTTCTCTAAACTACCCTTTGTCAATTCAGGTACGATAAAAATTACAAGCATTGCAATAACTGCCAGATAAATTGGTGCTCTTTTTTTCAAGAATGCACCTAATTCTGATTTTTTCTTTTTAGGTTGCTCTTCGTCTTTTTTCTTTGATTTTTTGACCAAATTCTACACCTTTGAATCAATATTTTGCAGTTAAAATTAAAACTTCCCAAGGAAATTGTATGGTTCCATCTCTTTTTGTATACGGTTTTGTATTCTGTCTAACCATATCTTTGAGTTCTTTTCTTTGAGATTTTGATAACTTGTCTAGTTTTTCTTTGACTGGCTTTGCAATGTATCTCAAATAATTTTTCCAGTATTGATCAAAAGTTCCAGGACTGTATGGAAAATCATAATCATTAACTTTAATTTTTGAGAATCCTGCTTTTTTTATTTCATCTTTGAGTTGTTTTTTTGTTCCAAATCTATCAAAATCTGGAGTCCCTGGTGGAACATAATTTGGAATAAATTTTGTTACTGCCTCAAAGATACTATCAAAATATGGCACTCTGTCTGGATGCCCATGAACTGAAATGCCTAGTTTACCTTCTTTTTTGAGGCTATTTCTCATGTTTTTTAGAACCTTTTGAGAATTTGGGAAAAAAAATAATGCATACTGGCATGTTATAATATCAAATTTTTCTTTAAATGAAAAATTCTCAGCATCAGCATTTACAAATAATAGATTTTGAGATTTATCATTCCATTTTTTTGCAACTTTGATTGCAGTACTTGATGTGTCTGCACCAATAACATAACCTGTTTTTCCCACTTTATTTTTTAATAATTTAGTAACAACACCTGTTCCACTTGCAACATCCAAAATTTTGTCACCTTTTTTAATATCAAGTGATGAAACTAGTTTCTTTGTACTTTGAAATGGACCTTTACTAGCTGTTGCCCATCTTTTATGATATCTTGGAGCAACTTCATTCCAAATTTTCATATTTCTTTTTTTATATTCAGATGATTTTACTCTCAATTTTCTTTAAACTCTTTTAGATCTGATTTTAATGTTCGTCCTGTTTCATGAAAATATCTATGTTCAATTTCTTTTTGTTGTTCAGATAATTTTGCAACATCTACATGTTTCTTTTTTTGTTTATTGATTATTTCTTTGTACTGTGAAACTAGTTTTCGTAATTCAGAATTTTTCATTTAATCTTCTTTTCAATCTCTTTTTTGATAATTTTAACAATCTTTTCCTTTTTATTCCAACCCGAAGTTGTTGATTTTTTAGAATCAACAATAATAATTTGATTATAGTTTATGTTTTTTTGATACTTTTTTCCAATATCATTTGCAATTATCATATCAG
>CAYTNP010000005.1:2589-4426 GCA_964439165.1 uncultured Nitrosopumilaceae archaeon
TCTACAGTTGGTCCTGCAGTCATTAACACTTTTTTATTTTTTAGGATAGATGAAAATCCAAATTTCTTTAATGTATAATTTAGTACATCTTCAGGTTCAGGAGCTTTTGCTTTTCCCTCAACTAATTTTGGTGATAAGAATTCAATTTTATTTTTGAGAAATTTGATATTCTTTTTTACAGCAGAATTATCATACATTGATTCATGCATTGCCAAACACATCAAGATTGGAATTTTTGAACCAAATCCTACAGTAAGTACAGTAGATACAGGTGTATCATCAATACCATTTGCCAATTTTCCCAAAGTATTTGCAGTTCCAGGGTATACAATTACTAAATCTGATTGTTTGTAATCAGCTAGTTTGATGTGCTCTAATTTTCCTGTAAGTTTTGTAATTACATCATTTCCTGTGGCCCATTTGAAATAATCAGGCTGAATTAATTTTGTTACTGCCTGACTAGCTACACATCTGACATCTGCACCATGTCTCATTAGTAATCGTGCAAGCTCAATTGCTTTGTAGGCTGCAACACTTCCTGCAACACACAAAACAATTCTTTTTCCAGATAACTCAATTCCATGTGAATCAACAATGTCTAATGATGGATGATTATTCTTTGGTTTAACTGCCAATTTGCTCACGTAATTTCTTTAATTCCTCATCCCTCATTGAAAACCAGTTTTCCTCAGCAGGAAATGTACTTGTTTGTACATCTTTTTTGAAACTCTCAAGTGACTTTACAATATCCTCAGACAAATTCATGTATCTTTTTGCAAATTTTGGTTTTATTTTCTCATACATTCCTAGTAAATCTTGAACCACCAGTACTTGTCCATCACAACCAACACCTGAACCAATACCAATTGTAGGAATACTAACTGATTCAGAAATGATTTCTGCTACTTCGTGACTAACCATTTCAAGTGCAATACTAAACACACCTGCATCTTCAAGCTCTTTTGCATCTGCAATTAACTTCATTGCAGTATCTTTTGTTTTTCCTTGAACTTTGTATCCTTGTGAAAGCATTGTTGTTTGTGGTTGTAATCCAATATGTCCCATTACAGGAATTCCAACATCAACTATTGCACTAATTGTTTCAGCCATAATTGAACCTCCTTCAAGTTTTACTGCATCAGCTCCTGCTTTGATTAATTTTCCTGAATTAGTAATTGCATCCTCGATACTTGCCTGATATGACATGAATGGTAAATCAGCAACTAGTAATGAATTATTTCTTGCTCTGCTAACTGCTTCAGTAAACATTACCATTTGATCCATAGTTACTGGAATTGTATTCTCATAACCTAGCATTACCATTCCTGCACTGTCTCCAACTAACATTACATCAATTCCTGCCTTATCACATAATGATGCTAGAGTGTAATCATAACTAGTAATAACAGAGATTTTTTGTTTCTCTTTTTTCATATTAATAATATCTTGAACTGATTTATGCAACTCTTGCTCTCCTTGAAAGATTATTTTTTATCTGAATAACATTGTCATTGAGATTTTTCTTATTGTTAAAATCATCAACTATTTTCTTTAGATATTTTGGATTTTTCTTTGATAGTTTCTTTGATTCCATAGTTAACAAATCAATTGCACGAGTCACATTATCTACAATTGTAATGTTAGCTGTTTGAGAAGTTCTTGATAATGGATTAAGATCAAATGTAATTACTTTTTTTCCTGCTTTTCTTAATGCAATTGTTCTATCTCCATCCTCTAATGGAACAACTACTACATCTGCTGCAAAAATTCCATCTTTATCTACAATTCTTCGTGCTGAATCAATTCCTGGTAATCTAGTTGATGATTTTTTATTAGT
>CAYTNP010000005.1:4526-6967 GCA_964439165.1 uncultured Nitrosopumilaceae archaeon
TTTACCATTTTACCACCTAGACCATTAATTTGAGATAATCTTTCTTTGATGAATTTGTTTGTAGATATTGGTGAAAAACAAATCATTAGTATTGAAATTTTTTCTGTAGGAATTTTCTCAACATTTCCAATACCTGGTGCTCCAGCTTTAATGCGAACCTCAAAACCTCCATGATATGATGCAAGTACATCACCTAATCCTGTTTTACAATTGACTTCTGCATTATGTGCAATTTGTCCAATTTTTGTTCTATCCAATCTAGTCTCAAGTGCTTGATCTAATGCATATGATAATGATAGTGCAACTGCACTACTAGAACCTAAACCATATCCTACAGGAATTGAAATTTCATGTGTAATATCAAAAAACTTGTCAGAAAATTCTCCTAGTTTTAGAAATTCATCTAATACATATTCTGAAATGTCTGTTTTATCTGATTGATATCCTTGTGTTGAAATTTTAAAATGAGATTTTTGATTATCTTTTGATTGAATTTTTACTTGAGTAGTTACTCCTTGTTTAATTGAAAAACCTGCACCCATTGAACCCAAGTTCTCTAAATTATTTTGAACATCGTCTAGGTGAGCCTTGAAAAAGCCCGTAACATGTGCTGGACAAAATGCTTTTGCCTCCCTCATTGATCTGAGTTTAAATTTTACACAAAATATAAGAATATGGATTAAATTAATTAAATTAGTATAAATTGACTAAATTTGTTCGACGCCTGCAAAGAATTGGAAGTAGCCTTCTAGTATCACTACCAAAAGAGTGGGTTGATGCAAATAATCTTGATAAAAGTAGCCAAGTAGAAATTGAAACTGGACAAGACAGTATTTCAATTTCTGCAAATAAAGAAATTCGTCAAACAAAAGAACTTCAAATTACCTACCCTCTTCCAAAAGAGGAAAACATTGTAGCAGACATTACAGGAGCTTATCTTTTAGGATATGATATTATTCAAATTAATTCAAAATCAACTATTCCAGGAGAAGACAGAGAGAAAATTCGTAATTCAATGAGAAGACTAGTTGGAATGGAAATAATTGAAGAGGATGCATCACACATTAACATGCAATTTCTTTTAGATGCAACTACACTTAATCCAGAAAAAATTCTAAAAAGAATGAGCTCAATTGCACTTGGAATGTATCATGATACATCAAATGGATTAGTATTAGATGATAAATCAAATTTGAAAACACTATCCAATCGTGACGTTGAAGTTAACAGACAATACTTTTTACTTGTTAGATTGATTAGAAGTACTCTAGTTGATAAAAGATTAGCTAATGCATTTAATTTGGGAAATATTGATGTTTTAGATTATAGAGTTGCAGCAAACCTTCTTGAAAATGCTGGTGATTCAATAGTTGAGCTTTCAAATTTTATTTACAATTCTACATTATCTAAAACTCATACAAAAAAAATTTTTGATGTTGTTAAAAATTTTAATAAACTTGCAGAAAAATCAATTGATGCTTTTACAAAACCTGATAGACTATTAGCAATTGAAGCTATTTCATTGCATAAAGAGTATGAAGAAAATCTAAATTCACTAAAAACCATTTTAGGTACTAAAAAAGAAATTCCAATTGATTTTCTGGATATAGTATACATGTTTGAGAGAATTGCACAATCTTGGGCAGATGTAGCAGATCTTGTAAAGCCTATCTATAATGAATAACTAGTATAGTTTCTTTTTTGCAGCATATGTCAAAACTGCACAAATTGTCTTTGAATCCTGAATTTTACCTGTTTTAATCATGCTTAGCACTTTTTTCATCTCTATTTTCTCAACAGACAAGATTTCATCTTCATCTAATTTCAAATCTGCAATTTTCTTTAATCCTGAGGCTACATAGCAGTGAATTATCTCCTCATTATACCCAATTGAAGGGTAATACGTGACTAGAGGAGTCATTTTTTTGGCTCTATAACCTGTTTCTTCTTGTAATTCTCTAAATGCACATTTTTCTGGTTTTTCTCTTTTTTCTAAAGTGCCTGCAGGAATTTCTAATACATAGCCATGTGGGTATCTATGTTGTTTTACTAGAATCACTTTTTTGTTTTCATCAAAAGCAAGCATTGCTGCAGCACCTCTATGCTCAATAATTTCACGCTTTACTTTTCTTCCTTCTATTTTACCTTCATAAACACTAAGACCTAAAATTTTTCCTTTGTAAATTTGCTTTTTCTTCATATCAAGTATGAGAAATTATTATTATTTAATTTGTTTGATATGCTAAATGTAATTTTGATGATTTTTTAGAATCAGTAATAGATTTTTCTAACCATTTACTGTAAAATGAAATCTTTTTTGGAATAAACAAATCTGCTGATTTTACATTTTTGATAGATCTCACCTTTTGTGTAAGTTCATCCATTTTGAAAATATTTTCACTATACATCAACAATACAATTTGATTTTTTGCAAGAAATGG
>CAYTNP010000005.1:7067-23059 GCA_964439165.1 uncultured Nitrosopumilaceae archaeon
TTCTCCTGATACAACAAAATACAATACACCATTTCCTAAAACTGGAGGTTCAACTTTGATGAAAAATTTCTCAATTACTCCATTTTCTTCCATTTTTTGAATTCTTTTTCTTACAGCCCCACCCGAAATTTTTAACTCAATTCCAATTTGTCTGTCTGATTCTCTGCAATTATTCAGTAATCTATTGAGAATTTTCATATCTAAATTGTCCATTATGTCACCTTAAACTCCTCAATAACATATAGAAATTACTAATATGATATAAAACTGTCTACATTGTTAGCACTAGGTATCATAGACATTAAATATCAGACATTTTAATAGATCTCGTGGATTACAGACTAAAACTAGCTAAAAGAATGCTATTCAACAAAAAAGGAAGTTTGATTGGTGCAGTTTTGGCAGTAACTATTGGAATTTTAGTAATCCATGTTAACTTTGTAATTTTTCAGGGACTCTTTGATGCTATAGTTCGAGATATCAGTGATTATAGAAATGGTGATGTTTTAGTTACTGATGAATCTGATTATATCGATAAATCTGATTTGTCTTTAGTAAATTGGTTTGAGAGAATTCCATATGTTGAGGCGGCAACGCCGCGGCTTTCATCGACAGCTGAAATGAATATGACAAAAAATGGAAAACTAATTGAAGAAACTAGAATACCTATAGTTGGGGTTGATCCATTTCGTGATGTTAGGGCATCAACTGTTCATGAAACTATAGCTGATGGAAAATATGTTTTCTCAAGAAATACAATTGTTTTAGGTTCTAATGTAGCACGAGATCTTGGAGGAGCTCAAGTTGGTGATAGTGTTAAAGTTCTTGTAGTTGATAGATATGGACAAGATGAAATAAGAAGATTTACAGTTTCAGGAATTGCAAAATCTCCTGGTGGACAAGGATTTGATTATACTGCAGTAATTCACATTGATACACTACGTGATATGATGAATAGACCAGGTGATACTGGTTCTCTTATGGTAAAATTAAACGATCCAACTAAAGCATTTGAAGTTAAAGAATTCTTTTTACGTTCATTTCCTAATGATGACTTTCTTGCAGAAACAATAGAAGAATCAGCTGAAGAACAACTTGCTGGATTTAGATCTGGTATTGCAATGATTAACATGATAGGATATTTTGGAATGATGTCATCAGCATTTGCTATTGTTACAATTCAAATGATGTTAGTAAATGGTAAAACAAAAGAAATCGGAGTTATGCGTTCTATTGGAGCTAAAAGAAGAGATATTTTGATTATTTTTATTTTTCAAGGAATGATTATTGGTGCAATTGGTGCAGGCGTAGGTACTGCAGCAGGATTAGGTTATACTGTGTATGCAAAGGAAACAAAAATGTCATTTAACAACAGTTTACCACTTGAGGTCACCTATAATTGGGAAAAAATTATCCAAACTGCTTTGACCTCATTTATTTTGGCAATTATTGCATCATTGTACCCGTCGTATAGGGCTACAAAGCTACTACCTGTGGAGGCGATGAGAACTGTCTAAAGTACTTGAAATAAGTAATCTAAGTAAGATTTACGGAGAAGGAGAAAGTCAGGTAAAGGCACTTGATGATGTTTCTTTTTCAATTAATCATGGAGAAGTTGTCTTAATTGTTGGAAGCTCTGGTTCTGGAAAATCCACTTTACTTAACATGATAGGACTATTAGACCATCCAACTAGTGGAAAAATCCTCATTGACGGAGTTGATACTACAACATTAAATGATAATGATATTTCATCATTTAGAAATAAAAAATTGGGTTTTATCTTTCAATTCTCAAATTTATTGACTGATCTTACAGTATTGGAAAATGTAATGTTACCAAGACAAATTGCAAGTACAAATGAGACTTCAAAAAAAGATGCTATTGAATTACTAACATCAGTTGGATTAGAAGATCAAATCAATAAACGAGCAAATAAAATTTCAGGTGGACAGGCACAAAGAGCAGCTATTGCAAGAGGATTAATCAATAAACCTTCAATCGTTTTAGCAGATGAACCAACTGGAAATCTTGATTCAGTTACTTCTCAAACTATTGTTGACTTGATGAAATCTATGGCACAAAAACTCAATCAAACATTCATTATTGTTACACACGATAGACAGCATTTTGGAGATGTGGATAAAGTAATTACAATTAAAGATGGTAAATCTTTTCTAGGTGATCAACCATCTGAAATGGAGGTTTTAGTATAATGAATTTTAAATTAATTTTATCATTATTTGTATTATTATTAACACCATTAATGATTCATGATACATTTGCACAAATCACTTCTGGTGGATTTGGACAATCACCTTTTGAAAGAGACTTTGGTGATGTCAAATTTTTGGATGCATACTTTGGTACATTAGATAACAAAATTGAAATCGAAGCTGGAGATAGTAATGTCCCATTTACAGTAGTTTTTGCAAATGTTGGAACCCAAGATATTACTGGAATTAAGGGTCAGTTATCCTTACCGTTAGGATTTTCTGCATCTGATGGACCAGGCTCCATTATTCGTGCTGATAGTGATTCAAATTCTGATGCCGGAGAAAATTTCCATCTAACATTTTTTGTAAATTTGGATAAAAACATTGGAATTCAACAATATCCTGGAACTGTAAAGGTAGATTACTCTAGATTAAGAGAGTCAGGAGTTAGAACTGCCTTTGAAGATTTTAGTTTTAAAGTAACAGGTGATAGTGTGATAAATGTAAAGGCATTAGATCCATTTCTTACATCTTTGAAAACAAATGATGTAGTCATTGAAATTTCAAATGATGGAACAGCACCAATTTCTAGTTTAGATATTGTTGCTCAAAATACATCAACAGAACTTGCATCAACATCATCTTCAACTAATGTAGAAAATGTTGTAATTTTAGAATCAAATTGGGATGTTGGAAATATTGATTCAAAATCATCAAGACATCTTACTGCAACAGTTTATGTTCCTGAAGGACTAAAAGGTGATACTCTAAGAATTCCCTTAACCCTTTCATACTATAATGCACATGGTGATAAGCATGAAATCTCAAAAATTGTAGATTTTTACATTAAGGGTCTAATTGATCTTAGTATCTTCAATGTTGATGTAATTGAATTATCTGGAACACAAATGGTAGTTGGTGAAATTATCAATGAGGGAAATGAAGATGGATTATTTGGTTTTGTCTCACTTGATCCTCGTGGAGATTCAAACATCAAATCAAACACTCAATTCATTGATGAAATTGAAACTGATGCACCAGTACCATTTAATCTTCCAATTGAATTTGAAGGTGAACCAGAATATGGTGAACATGATATTACAATAACAGTCAGATACAAAGACAGTGTAAGAGATGAGATTTTCCTTACACATGATGCAACAATTTCTGTAAATGAATTATCTAATGATGAAGGCGAAGGACCTGATTCAACACTAGTGATAATTCCAATACTTTTGGCAATTGGAGCAGGAATTTACATAATGCGTAGGCGTAAAAATGCAACAATTAAGACTAATTAGATTTTTAATCTTTAATGGAGAAAAAAGATAGTTGAGATTAAGTATTGTTGTCTTACTTGCAGTTTTAATTGTGGGAAGTATAGTAATTTCTCTTGGTTTTATTTCAAATCAAGAAATTGTAGATGTTCCTGAAATTTCTAACCAATACGAATCATTAGAAAAATATAAAATTGAATTAGAAAAAATTAATCAAGACTATCAAGAAGTTTTAGAAGATTTACAGAGTCAAATAGAAAATTCTGATAATGAACATTTAGAACAAATTAAAGAAGAAATTGAAGTGATAAATCAAGTAATCAATACTAACAAAGCAGAACTTGAACAAGTTATTCAAAAATTGTCTGAAATAGAATCAAAACCTTAATCTGAAGAACTAAAATCTTATATCAGAATTACGTATTATGTATAATGGTATGGTCGGACATGGGAAAAGCATATTCTTATTTCTAGCTGGAAGTATTGTTGGATTTATCACTACACCGTTACTCTAAATTTTGTTTTCTAAATTCATATAGTAATTACCAAAATAATATTTGTTGGAAACCCATCGTAAACTAACAATTATTGGAGTTGTTTTGTTAGCAATGACATTTTTGATAAATCAATATCATCAACAAGTTCATCCTGGTGTAGGATTCAATTATGCATATGTTCCAGGTGTTGCAATGCTTGCAGTTTTTATGATTAGCTTTGTATTATTTACAAAAGATAGGATGAAGGATAATTAATTTTAAAAAAACTTTGTAAATAATCTGAGTCAAAATTGAATTTACTAGTTTAATCTAGGCTCAAAAAAATGATCTAAGATTATAAACAATTAGTGGATCTTGCGAATATGCCTGGGGATGAAATTGAAGTCCCAAAGGAATTGCGAGAATTTATGCTTGAAGGAGCTGAAGAAACATTCCTTGGACAAAAAAACGGAGCACAGAAACAATATCGTTATGGTAATTTACACATTAGAGAATATGATAAAAAATTTCTAGTTCACACTGATAGAGTTGATCCAAGAAAAGATCCAGTTGGTCATTTAGTTTATGATGCTCCCGAAGTTTTGATTGGTTTGGCATGTGCAATTTTTGGAGGAACTCAAGTTGCAAAAAAACTAAATAAAAAATCAAAAAAATTTTCCTTTAGCTCTAGTCTATTTTCATCAATTGTTGCTGGATATTTAGGATACACTGCAACAAAAAAAATTAAAAATTACTTGGAGGAAAAATAATGTCAACTATTAGAACACTTCAAGTGCTTTTCAAACTTTTACCTTCTGTCATTGCTTTACGCAGAGACAGAAAAAAGTGGGTAAATCAGGATGAAAAAAAAATTGATCCTGAAAAATTCAGAAAAAATGCACGTAAAGCACTTGATACATTCATTTCTTTAGGACCTGTGTACATAAAATTGGGACAATGGCTTTCATCTAGAGCAGATATTTTACCTCAACCATACCTTGAAGAATTATCAAAATTACAAGACAGTGTTCCCTCAACATCATTTGATAAGGTAAAACCAATAATTGAAAAGGATCTTGGTCCAATCAATGAAAAATTCGATGAAATTGATACTAATTCTATTTCAGGTGCATCATTAGGTCAAGTATATCGTGGAAAAATTTCAGGACAACAAATTGTAATTAAAGTAAAAAGACCTGGAATAGAAAAAATTGTAGCAAAAGATCTTAAAGTTTTAAAAAAAATTTTACCTCTAGCATTACGATTCGTTGATCCAAATCTACGTTATTCTGCAAAAGCAATGCTTTCTCAATTTATTGAAACAATTCATGAAGAAATGGATTACACCAATGAATCTCAAAATTTGAAAAAAATCAAAAAAGATATGGAAAAATCCACTAACGTAGTAATTCCATCTGTATTTGATGACTATTCTTCAAAAAATGTTCTAACCATGGAATATCTTCCTGGAATCAAAGTGACAAATGTAGATGCTTTAGATGAGAAAGGAATTGACAGAGAACAGCTAGTAATTGATGTTCACAAGGTCTTTTTTACAATGCTTCTAAAACACTCTGTTTTTCATGCAGATCCTCATCCTGGAAATATTTCTGTGACTGATGATGGGCGATTAATTTTGTATGATTATGGAATGGTTGGAAGAATAAACAATGAAACAAGATTCAAGCTTATTCGACTTTATCTTGCACTAGTAGAAAAAAATCCACCTAGAGTAGTTTCAGCTATGAGTGATCTTGGGATGCTAACTCCTGGATACAATAGAACTGTAATTGAAAAAGGAATTGAACTTTCAATCCGTGCAATGCATGGAAACAAACCTGATGAAATGGAAGTACAAAGTTTAATGGAATTAGCAAATCAAACTATGAGTAAATTCCCGTTTGTATTACCAAAAAATCTTGCATTGTATATGAGAATGGCATCAATAATTGAGGGCATATACAAAACTCATGATGTTGATTTTAAATTTGTCAAAGTTTTAAAAAATATTCTACAAGAAGAAAATTTGATTCCAAGGGCATATGTTGAAGAACTAAAAATTTCATTTGATAATTTCTCAAAATCAATTGATTATGCAATAAAAATGGGACCTGAAATGAAAAAATTTATGGATGAAACTCAATTTCTAATGAAAAAAAGAAAACCAATGGTATTACTTAGTGGAAGTATTTTTGCATCTGCAATTTTTATGGGCTCTGTATTTTTGTATCAATCAAATGAATTACTTGGTTTATCTGGAATTATTATTTCTGGTTTGATAATGGCAGTATCTGGAATTTTGAGAAAACACTAATTACTCAATTGAGATATTTTTTCCTTTTTTAGTTACAGGAATAATTAAAGTAAGGATTCCATTTTCGTATTTTGCAGAATCAATTTTTTCTTGACCTTCTTTGATATCAATTGGAAGTCTAATTTTTTTATCAATTAGATTTGGTCTTTGATTTGTAATTAATGACTCTGTTTCTTTTTCATCAATTTCTTTTTGTGCTTTGATTGAAAGAATATCTCCACATAATGTCAAATCAATATCTTTTTTTGAAAATCCTGGAATATCAATGACTACTTTGAGATTATCATCATTAAGATACATGTCAACTGGAGGCAAAACAAATTCATAAAATTCTCTTGATTTGTTACCAATTTCTTTGATGACTTCTTTGACTAATCCCATTTTGTGTTAATTGCTAAATTTTTAGTTATAAATCTTAATGATAAAAAACTAAATTTTGTGTAAAAACAAACTAAAAATTAAGAAAAAATATTTTTTGAAAGAGAAAATAATTTTGGATTATTTAGCACCTTCAAGAATTCCAGAATCACCATGAATTCTATCAATGTGTTTTGACATGTCCTCTTTACTATCAAATATTGATTCACAATAAGGACAGGAATATTCTTCAGCCATGATTACAATTTCATCTAGGGGATAATAAACAATTTGTAAAATATCATACATGATAGATTTTTAATCGATTAATTTCTCTATTTTGATAACTTATGATAATTGTTGTTGAAGGTGGAGACCAAGCAGGAAAATTAACTCAATCTACTTTGCTAGAAAAAGCTCTTAAAAAAAGAAAAATCAAAACAAAATTATTTCATTTTCCTGACTACAAAACTCCAATTGGAAAGGAAATAAGAAAATATCTTGATGATAAAAGAAAATTTCCTCCTCAAGTAATTCATTGTCTTTTGGCTGCAAACAGATGGGAAAAACTAAATGAAATTGAAAAAGCTCAAGAAAAAAATTCTGTTTTAATTATGAATAGGTATTATCACTCTAATTTGATTTATGGATTGGCAAATGGACTAAAAGAAAAATGGCTTGAGAATTTAGATGCAGGACTTCCAAAAGCAGATTTAGTAATATTACTTGATGTAACTCAAAAAGAATCATTTTCAAGATCCCCTCAAAATAAAATTGGAGGAAAAAAAATGAAACGAGATAAATTTGAAAAAAATATAGAATTTTCTAGAAAAATCTCAAAACTCTATAGAACAATTGGTAAGAAGAAACATTGGAAAATAATTGATGCATCAAAGGATAAACAAGAAATTCATGAAGAAATTATGAAAACATTTTCAAAGAAAATAGGAATATGAAAAAAAATTATTTAGACATTATTGATCCGATTCATGATTTTATTCGTGTATATGAGCATGAATTATCAATAATTGATAATCCGATATTTCAGAGATTAAGAAGAATTAGGCAACTTTCTGGTGCTCATTTAACATATCCTGCAGCTCAGCATACTAGATTTGAGCATTCTTTGGGTGTAATGCATATTGCAAGTCAAGCAGGTCATGCACTAAATGAAAAAGGAATTCTCAAATCTGATGACATTGAAATTCTTAGACTAGCTGGACTCTTACATGACATAGGTCATGGTCCTTTCTCACACTTATTTGAAGAAATTATTCAAGAAAAAAAAATCTCACATGAAGATTTTGGCAGAGAACTTATTTTAAAATCTGAAATTGGTGATGATTTATCAAAAAATGGTTTTGATAAGAAATTCATTACAAAAATTGCCTTTGGAGATTCAAAATTCCAATATCTAAATGAAATAGTTTCAGGAGCACTTAGTGCAGACATGATGGATTATTTGCTTCGAGATGGTTATTTTTCTGGCGCAGAACATGCGAAAGTAGATCATAAAAGAATCACACAATCCCTTGATGTTCATAAGAAAAAACTTGCTTTGGAACGTTCTGCATTGTATTCTTTTGAATCAATGATGCATTCTAGATATCAAATGTTTAAGGCAGTTTATTTTCATAAAACAGTTCGTGCAGCAGAAGTAATGTTACTTGAAGCATTAAGATTATCTGATGATGAATTTGGATTTACATCATTTAATGCAAATGAGTTTGTCAAGCTAACTGATGAATACGTTTTGTCATCTCTTACTTCTTCAAAATCTTCAAAACTAAAACGAGCAAGACAATTTGCAGAGGATTATCAAAACAGGAAATTACTCAAATGTGTTTTTGAGAGAATTTTAACTAGTAGAACAAATTTGAAAAAGACCAAAACTGATGAACTAAGAACTGCCATCTCAAAAAAGTCCAAAGTTGATGAAAATGAGATTTTTGTTGATAGTTCAGTTACACCTTCAATTCCTCTTGCTCCATCAAAAAATGAGTCAAAATCAATAATTTTGATTTCAAATGATAATGGGAAATCTTTTGCAAAAGAAATGCCAATTTCAGAAATACCTGTGGTTTCAGCCATATCTGGATTCATGAATATTCTTAGGATTTACACCCATCAAAAGAACAGAAAAAAAGTTGAAATTGCCGCAAAATCCATCATTGGTAGTCTAAAATGAAAAAAAGAATTGTAATAAAATTATCAGGAAGAATTTTTGGTATGGATAATGTCAAAGTGCTAAAAGATTATGCTCAGTTTTTAGTAAAAATTAGCAAAATTTGCAACCCAATAATTATTGCTGGTGGTGGAACAATTGCAAGACATTACATCTCTCATGCAAGATCATCAGGAGCTGATGAATCTACTTTAGATGAACTTGGAATAGAAATTTCTAGATTAAATGCAAAATTATTGATTTATGCACTTGGTAACAAAGCATATTCTCATCCTCCAACCACTCTACAAGAAGTAAGACATGCAGTTGATAGTGGATTAATTGTAGTTGCTGGTGGTTTACATCCTGGTCAAAGCACTAATGGAACTGCTGCATTAATTGCAGAAAAAGTAAAAGCTGAACAATTCTTGAATGCAACTGATGTTGATGGGGTCTATGATATGGATCCTAACAAGTACAAAAAAGCAAAAAAATTCAAAAGAATTGAATTAAAAAATCTCAAAAATATGTTAGTTCATGAAGATTCTGTAGCCGGTGGATATGACTTGATGGATATAGTAGCATTGAAAATAATTGAACGCTCAAAAATTAAAACAAGAATTCTAAAATCAACTCCATCAAATATTGAAAAAGCCATTAAGGGTGGCAATATAGGCACAGAAGTTATTCTCTAACTATTATTCTGATATTTCATTTTGAATTGTAGGTCTTGATTCAGACCAAATCTGAATTTCTTTTTTCTGATATTCATCCATTCCAGATTCACGAAGTTTTTTGAAAATTGATAGTGCTTCCTCTTTATCTAATGCCTTTGATTGGGCTTTAGTAAAACCATCTTTATCTACAATTATTACAACAAATCCATCTGGAGAATTAATTACAGCAGTAAATTCCTCTTCTCCTACAGGAATGAATTTCCCATCAACCTTTTTGGTAGTTAATGTAAGCATTGCAAATCCTGCAACATCAAACATCTTCATTTGAGATTTACTTGCAATTTGTTTTCCTTTTTGGACTGCTTGAAAATATTGCATGAATCTTGCTTCCCCCAATGGTATAATAATCATCTCAACATTTAAGAAATCAGGAGAATTTGAAAAAATATGAATTCTAAAATATTTGTGATTGGAGCAATTGGTATTCTTGTTGCAATATTAGGTGGAATTCTAGTAATGGGTCCAACAGTTATGGTTGCCTCTCAAGACAACAACTCTGAAATTTCAAGTGTTCCTCAGATAGCACCACTTCAAGTAGAATTAGAAGAAATTACTGTTGAAAGTATTTCAGAAAGAAATGCATCAATCAAAATAGCATTCAAAATTTCAAATCCAAATCCAAAGGCTGTGATTGTACAAACTATGGACTATCAGCTATACGAATCAAACTATAATGATTCAGAACAAATAGCAGGTGGCGAAATTGGTAGTAGACCTGAAGGAATGGTTGAATTTGGTTCAGATTACTATGTACTTTTAGGAAATAATTCAATTATTCTAAAAGAGAAGATTGCTTTGAAAGGATCTGAGAATACTCCTGAATTATGGTCGATTCTAAAATCAGGTGAACCATCATGGAGAGTTACAGGTGATGTCTATTACAATCTTAGTTCTATGACTAGTGGCCAAGAAAATCAAATTCATTTTGAATTTCCATAAAAAATGAATATAGTATCACAAAATTGTAAAATCATGATATTTTGTTTTTAGAGATAAAATATTGGCAAAGTTATAAAAGTCCGTTTCATTGTTTTTTATCAAATGGCAGAAGCAGGAATGGCCGCTTTCGGCGCAGCAGCAGGAGTCGCAATTGCACTAGCAGTAGTGTGTTTCGCTCTTCGTGGTAAAGGACACCCTGAACCACTAGATTAATCAAAGGAATTTTTCCTTTACAATATTTTTCATTTATCTAAGTTGATCTTTCTTGCCTAATCCCATCATTTCGGCCAGATCAATTTGTTTAGTATTTTTCTTTTTCATAAAACATCTTTCATAATATTGACAATCAGAACAATCTGCTGATGGTTCTAAAATTGGCTTTTTTTGCTCTTTAAGTAAATCATTTAGAACTCTAACTCTTCTTACCACTTCTTCAAACATATTTTTGTCCCGTGTTAATGAAAAAGTAGTTTCTTTTCTATCTCCTGTAATGTAAACAATAACTCCATCTTTGATATCATAAATCCACATACATGCATTTAGATACAAAACATCATTTGCATTAGGATTTTCTAATTCATCTAATGCTGATCTAAATAGCATGATAGAATCATCTACTAACATGTCGACTTGTCCTTTTAATTTTATATCATCAATTTCAAATAATCTTGGTTCACTACCATATTGCAATTTTCTGAGTAATCCTGAAAGAAGTTCATTGAATCCTCTCCTTTCAATTTCTAGAGGTTCAATTCTATCAAAATATGAGCGTCTTAGACATTGAACTACTTCTTGAAGATGAATAGTCTGAATATCTTTGGAATCTATATCCATCTCTAATTCTTTGCCTATTGAGCCTAGAGCATTTTGAATAGTATTTCGAAAATCTCTATCTCCCATCATAATACATCACTTTTCTCTTTGGCTTCTTATAGTTTAGCTAACCAATTTTGTGACAACTTTTGAAATCTTTCCAGAAAAGGCTAGAATAACAAAATGAAATCCAAATCCAATGACTGCACCAATAATGAGTTCACCTGTGAAAAAATAGATTCCAAAGAATACTCCTAACGGAGGCAATGTGAAAATCATTGCTAAAAATGAGCTTACCCACACCATCTTGAATAAAACTTCAGATGAGATTTCTTTTTTTTTCGTAAAAAAATTCTTCATTCTAATACCTATTCTTCTTCTAGAATTAACTTTGACATTGTAGTCTCAGTAGGTATTTTTTGTTCAACAGCAAAAGCAATGGCTGCTAGATTTCTTACTTCAAATGCTGTCAATTTTGTAATTCCAACAATTGTTGCAAAACTGAACATCTTTGTAAATGAACTAAGTGATGTTTTGTAAATTAACATCTCAAAGGCTCTCTCAAATTCTGCAATTGCATCTAATTCATTTTCGATTTGTGGAATCAAATCTTTGTATTTTGTACTAGATAATTCATTGAATGCATCTCTGATACTGGCTGCTGCCATCATCCTTCCAAGTAATTCTCTTGCTGGAGGGTTTGTACCAATTACTAAATCTTGAATTTGATCTTCTTGTAATCCCCAGAATTTTCCTCTAATCACACTTAGGATATTGTAAAAGTCAATTTCCATTGCGACTATTTTTGTAGCATCCTTATCTGCATAATTTTTCATAGCACCTGCAAGATATTGGAATAAAATTTTATCAAAATAAGTATCAAATACTTGAACATTTTTTTTCTCATTGTATAGTGCTGCAGCTTTGGCAATTTCATCTCCAAATTGAACAGAATTCAAACTTGCAACTGCTTCCTCAACATCTTTTGCAACAAGTGCTTTTACCACAACATCTCTTTGTTTGATTAATTCTTCAGCATGAAGATTTACGTGAGTTTCAATCTCTTCTTGAGTTTTTCCTAACACTTTACCTTTCAAAATTAATTTTAGATTTGATACAATGAATTTCATATAATATGCATCTAAAACTCCAGAATTACCTGAAGTTTTTGCAATTGAATAATGGATATCTGCTAGTTTGCTTCTAAGGGCTGATTCAATATTTGATGAGGAATATGGCTTTTGGACTTCAGCTACTGCCTCTCCATATACTGTATTTTTGATTCTAGTCATTAATTCTTCTAAATCTCTAGATTCTGCTAGGGTTTGAAAATCGGATTTTGTTAGTAATTTACCTCTTTTACTGTATGCTTTTACTGAGGCATAGACATTTTTTGAACCGCCCATTTCGATCAATCTCCTTAGGCAACTGATTTTAATGTTTGGCGATCTCTTTTTGAGAACAAATTTTATGTGATTTTATCTAAAAATTCAATCGCGTTATCTTTGTCTTGTTTTGAGAGTTTGACAAATGCTGATAAAATCTCTTTTTGAATTATTAGAGATTCATCTGAAATCTCCTTTAATTTTGCAAGGTCAAATGGGAGTAAATCCTTGATTTTATTATCACAAAAAGCCTTGACATATTTTTTGAAAATCGAATTGGCAAAATTAGGACTAGATTCTAAAAGATTTGATAAAATTTTCTCAAATTCTTTCTCAGAAGATTCTGATTGTGAGAAAAATTCTTTTAGTAATTTTTCCCTATTTTTTATCTCACTAATTGACAGTGCTATGAGAAGACCTTTTTTTGTTAAATGATAGTAAGGAATTCCAATTTCTTGAAGTGCTTTTGGGCCTCTTTTTAGGGGTAATCTCCCATGCTCTTCTGCAATTTCCATGGGAAGCAAAATCTCATCAAGATCTCTAAAAATACCTGAATAGATATTCTTCCAAGTAATTCCTTGTTTTTTTGCCATTTTTTGAGAAATCCCTGTTCTTGTCCTTTCAGCAGGATTTGCATTGCTGGCTAGAATTGCGATGATCGCCCTTTGTCTATTTGCTTCTCCAGTTAATTCGTCATCTTTTGTCTTGAATGTATCAAAGATTGCTAATTTTGTATTTGATTTGCCCACTATTCAGTCACCTTTATCATAATTTTCATATTTTATGTTACTTTCTATATATGATGAAATATAATAACTTACTTTTTTGGATGATACCAAGTCTCCAACCCTTAAATAAAATTATTTTTCGATAAATTTAATGAATTCTAGGAACTACAAGTATGCTCTATTACTTGTAGCCGCAGTATCTATCACAGGGGTTGGTGCAATGTCTCAGGCATTTGCACAAAGCGTTGATGATGGTATGGACGGATACGTCAAAGGTACCAGTGGAATTTACACTGGTAATCCTAACGAATGTTGGTACGATGATGGCGAAGGCGGCATGCTACCTTGTCTTATAGACACAGGTGATACAGCATGGATGCTTACAGCAACATCAATGGTACTTCTCATGTCTCCAGGAGTCGGTTTCTTTTATGGCGGTTTAGCCAGATCAAAGAACATCGTCAATGTACTTGGTATGACCTTAATTGTAATGGGTCTTATGGCAGTACAATGGGTTCTATGGGGTTACTCACTAGCATTTGGTGGAATTGATTCTGACGCAAACATGTTCATGGGTAATCTAGATTATGTTGGATTTAACATGGTATCTGCTTGGGCACCATTAGGTGAAGTAGGTCCGTGTGCCGATACATGGTCTGCAGCTTATCAGATGAATGAGTTTAAGGACGGGGACTATTGTAGTCAAGGTTGGCCAGGTACTGTACCTCACCAATTATTTGCAATGTTCCAAGGAACCTTTGCAATCATCACACCAGTTCTAATTATTGGTGGTTTGATTGACAGAATCAAATTCAGTGCTTTGATAGTATTCGTACTCTTATGGGGAACCTTCGTTTATGATCCAATAGCACACTGGGTCTGGGGAGGAGGATACATAGGAGGAGGTTCACTTGATCTTGATCCTGACCTATCACCGTCGTATGCATTAGACTTTGCTGGTGGTACTGTAGTACACATTTCTTCAGGATTTGCTGCATTGGCAGGAGCCTTAGTCCTTGGTAGAAGACTTGGATATGGTAAAGTGCCAATGGAACCACACAATATCCCAATGGTAGTCCTCGGAGCAGGAATACTCTGGTTTGGATGGTTTGGTTTCAATGCAGGAAGTGAAGTAATGGTAGACGGCATTACCGTAAGCGCATGGACTGTTACAAATACCGCAACTGGTATGGCAGCAATCACATGGGTCCTTATGTCATGGGCACATACAGGAAAACCAAGTATTGTTGGTGCTGCATCAGGTGCAGTAGCAGGATTGGTAGCAATCACCCCAGCTTCTGGTTGGGTAGGTCCAATGGCCGCAATTATAATCGGTATCGCTGCTGGTACAGTTTGTTATGCAGCTGTATCATTCAAGAATGCACGCAAATGGGACGACGCATTAGATGTATGGGGAGTACACGGAATGGGTGGTCTTACAGGTGCAATTTTGACTGGTACTTTAGCTAGTCCACACGTTTGGGATACTGGAGACGGTATCGGAGCATGGACTGGTACTGCAGAAGGAATGGAACAGCAAGCAATCAGCATCATCGGTGCTGCAATATCAATAGGCTATGCCTTTGGTGTTACCATTGTAATTCTCAAAGTAATGGATGCCGTATGGCCTGGCGGAATCAGAGTCACTCCAAAAGAAGAGGAGATTGGTCTCGATTTGGCACAACATGGCGAAAGAGCATACGTAAACGAATAAGGAAAAATCCTTTTTTTCTTCTTTTTATTTAATCCAAATCAATTTAGATTTGATCATTTTACCTAAATTATGATAATCTCAACTGTTGAACTAAATTCAATTCTAAATGATTCTGATGTAATAATTGCTGATACTCGTTCTTTCAAAGAATATTCTGAAGGTCACATTCCAGGATCTGTGCATTTGGATTTATTTGCATTTCATTGGATTGATACAACAAAACAAGGAATTGAGAATTTTAATAATCAAACAAAAACCCTTCTTTCATATCTTGGAGTAACTCCTGAAAAAAAAGTAATTTTTTATGATTTAGTTTCAGGAATGCTTGCAGCAAGAGGAGTATGGATGCTGATGTATTTTTCTCATCAAAATACAATGATGTTAGATGGTGGATTTTCAAAATGGCAAAAAGAAAATCTTTCAATTGAGACAAAACCAAATGGATTCAAGCCATCTAATTTTACTGGCAAAATTAATTCTGAAATAATTTCAGGATTTGAATACATTAGAGATAATCTAGAAAATATCAAAATTCTTGATGCCCGTTCAACTGGTGAATATGATGGTAGTACCATTCGTGCAGCGCAATCAGGACATATTCCAAATTCTATCAACATTGATTGGAATCAAAATATCAAAGAAGATGGGACTTTCAAAAGTGATGAGGAATTATCTAAAATGTACGATTTCCCAAAAGATACAGAAATTGTAACTTATTGTCAAGGGGCATATAGAGCAGCAAACTCATTTTTAGTCCTAAAAAAATTAGGATTTACCAATATTCGGGTATATCTAGGCTCATGGGGAGAATGGGGAAATAGACTGGAATTGCCTATTGAGAAATAATTATTCTTCATCTGAATCTTCAGAATCT
>CAYTNP010000006.1:0-2832 GCA_964439165.1 uncultured Nitrosopumilaceae archaeon
CGTCTGCTTTTTGAATTAGTTTTTTTGCTTTAACTGTAATTAGTTCAGGATCACCTGGACCACATCCTACAAAATATACATCAGACACGTTTTACCACCAGAATTGAAAAGTATTTTGTAGTTAATGTATCATCGTTTACCTCCCCCAAAGTAAGTTTTCTAATAATTTCATGGTCTGTTCCCAAGTCTTGTCCTATTGCAAAGATAGAATCATCAGGAAATCCTGATTCTTTTAGGACATCAATTACCTGATCAAAGTATCTGCCATCTTTAAGAAATATCATTGATTCAGAATTTTTTGCAATCTCTTTTACACTACTCAAATCATAACATGATGGAATGATTGCAACTTTTTCAGCACCTTCTGCAATACTTACACCAACTTTTGATGCAAATGTAAACATTGAAACAATTCCAGGAATGACACTGATGTCCATTTCAGGATAATTTTCTGTAAGATCTTTGTGCATGTATATCCAAGTACTATACAAGAATGGATCACCTACTGTAATGTATACAACATTTTTTCCAGAAAGTACAGTTTGAGCCATTATCTTTGCATTTTTCTTCCAAGTTTGTTCTAGAAGATCCTTATCTTTAGTCATTGGAAAAATTAGTTTGATAATTTCTTGATTTTTTGATTTATCAATGATTGAATCAATTACTGATAATGCAATACTAGGTCTTTCTTCTTTTGATGCTGGGCACATGATAATATCAGCATCATTAATTGCCTTGACTGCCTTGACTGTAAGTAAATCAGGATCTCCTGGACCTACTCCAATTCCAATTAATCCAGGCATGAAAAATGGTGTTTTTTTCCCAATTAAAAAGCTAGATTATGCTTTAGTAGCAGAAATCACGGTAACAGGGTTTCTTGCAAGCATCATAGTACCAGTTGTAGTTTTTCTGCTTTTAGATATTGTAACTTGAGTGATATCAACTGATTCAAACTGTAATTTATCTAAAATTTGCAATACTGATGCTAGTGTTTCTATCAAAATAATACCAATTACTATTCGTCCACCAGATTTTAGTTTGTCTTGAGATAACTCTACAATTTCTTTGGTATCACCTCCTGTTCCACCAACAAAAATCGCATCAGCTTGCTCTAAATCTAAAATTTTTTCTTTAGCATTACCATATATGGTTTCAATGTTTGTTAATTGAAATTTCTCTGCATTCTTTTTAGTTAGTTCAATTGCATTTTCATCATAATCAATTGCTAAAATTTTACCATTAGACTCTACTTGTAGTGATGCTTCAACTGAAATTGAACCACTACCACATCCAATATCATATACTATATCTCCTGGTTTTAGTCTAGCTTTACTAATTTGAATGGTTCTTACTTCTTCTTTTGTGATTGGAACTTTATCTGTTCTTTCAAATAATTCATCAGGAATACCAGGTGTTTTAAAATCCCACATTAGTAATCACTGAACTAAAATTCTAAAGATTGATTCCAGTAGAACCACTGTTAATGTGTACTAGTGTAAAAGTTACAATCCAAGAAAACAAGTACAAAAATACATAGCTTCCTAATGCTTGTGTCACAATTTTCTTTCTATCTGATGATGGTAATTGTATTTTCATTCCCTTTGCAACAATTATTGTTCCAAAAAATACTATAATCATAAATGCAATTGATGACCATCTTCTTTCTTCACCTTCTATATCTTCAAAGATGAAAGTAGCTGCAGTTCCAGCTAGAACAGCTAGTGCAACACGCATCCAAAATAATTTATTTAATTTTCTATCTTTTTCACTTTTTTCAGCTTCATTTTCTACAGGAACCTTTGGAGATTCAGGTGTAGGTTCAGATTTTTCTGTTTCAGGAGCCTCAACTGGTTCTTCTATAGGTTCATCCTTTGAATCATTAGATCCAGGTGTAGGTTCAGATTTTTTCTTTTTGAATTTAGCCAAAGTAAATTTCTAGCGTGACTCAAGCAAACCATGTTTAATATCTTTGGTAAATCTCTGAGCATGTTATAGTAAGGGTATAATTTTAGACAAAAAACAGAACAATTATGGGATTAGCAGGTATAGAATTACGATACTTAGTAGATATAATTTCAGAACAAGTTCAAGGATACTATGTTAGTAATATCTATGGAATTACTAAAGACAGTATTCTCTTCAAACTTCACCATACTGAAAAAAGTGATCTATTCATGATGGTATCAACTTATGGTGTTTGGTTAACCAAAGTAAAAATTGATCAAGTAGAACCAAACAGATTACTCAAAAGATTACGTAGTGATTTACTTCGATTAAAATTAAAAAAAATTGAACAGATTGGAGCTGAACGAATTGCATATTTTACTTTTGAAGGGTTTGGAAAAGAGTTTGTACTAGTTGGAGAATTTTTTGGAGAAGGGAATATTTTACTTTGTAGTAATGAGATGAAAATACTAGCACTACAACACTCAATAGAAGTTAGACATAGGAAATTAAGTGTAGGATTAGAGTATGCTGTTCCACCAAACAGTGGATTAGATATTTTTAATATTGCACAATCAGATTTTGATGAACTAAAAACAACTGACCTGGTTGCTGCAAAATGGTTTGGTAGAACTTTGGGATTACCTAAAAAATATGTTGAGGGTGTATTTGAGATCTCAAATGTTGATGGGAAAAAGATTGGGAATCTATTAACTGATGATGAAATTAAAAATATTTTTGAAACAACAAAAAAAATAGTAACTAATGTAATATCAGGAAATCATGAAGCAATAATTGTAAAAAATGAAAAAACAGAAGTTCTTCCATTAAAGTTAGGAAAATTAAATGGTGAAATCACTTCTGCTGATAGTTTCATTGATGGATTAG
>CAYTNP010000006.1:2932-8883 GCA_964439165.1 uncultured Nitrosopumilaceae archaeon
ATTTCTGAGCAACAAAAAGCCATTGAAACAGTAAAGGAGAGATCAAAAAATGTAACAAATGTTGCAAATTCACTATACCAAATGATTTCAAGTGGAATAATATCAATAGAAGATACTGCTGCACAGGAAATTTTGGCACAAAACAATGCAAAACTAACTAGTGAGAAAGGAATTTCTTTAGTTGTTGTTCAAGATGAAAAAATAAAGATCAATACAAAATCTCCATTACAATCAATTGCATCAGTATTATTTAATGAGGCAAAAAAACAATCAGGTGCAATAAAATCAATTGAAGATATCAAATTAAAAACTGAAAAAAAATTAGAGAAATTACAAAATAAAACTGAATCTGAACAAGACATTATGATGGTTACAGAAATTAGAAAGAAAAATTGGTATGAAAGATATAGATGGTTTAACACATCTGATGATTATTTAGTAGTTGGAGGACGAGATGCTGCATCAAATTCTGCAGTAGTTAGAAAGCATTTAGTAAAAAATGATAAAATATTTCATGCTGATATTTTTGGTTCACCGTTTTTTATTATTAAAAATGCAGAAAATGCACCAGATACCAGTATGAACGAAGTTGCACATGCAACAGTTTGTTTTAGTCGAGCATGGAGAGAAGGACTCTATGGTGTTAAAGCATATTGGGTACATCCAGAACAAGTAAAAAAATCAGCACCAAGTGGAGAATTTCTTCCAAAGGGATCATTTACCATTGAAGGACAACGAAATTTTATCAATCCAGGTAATCTCAGACTAGCTGTTGGAATTATTCCACAAGAAGATGGATATGCATTAACATGTGGACCTCCAGAAACAATAAAGAAAAATTCTATCTGTTATGCAATAATTGAGCCTCATGGATTAGAAATGGTTGATGCTGCAAAAAAGATTAGAATAGAGTTTTCAAAAATTCATGAAGAAATTACAAAAAAGATTAGCATTGATGATTTTGTGCGTGTAATGCCTGCAGGAAAGAGCCAAATCAAAGAAGTTGAAGTTGGTAATGCTGAAATGCAGAATTTTATTGATGAGCAATTGGATTAGAATTTTCAGTATCAAGTGAAATTTTCATTCCATCATTTAGTGAAGAAAATTCCTCATCAGAAATTGTAATTAATGGAATATTTGCAAGTGCACATCCAGTAGCAACTGTGAGATCTGCTTTTTGACAAATCATTGCAAGAGGTGCAACATCATTTGATTTTATTGAATAAATTGTATATGCTCCAACACTACTGCCAACTCCTGAAGGAAATACTAGAATAGAATCCTTTAGTGATTTATCATAAAGATCATGATTTTTGTCACTGATTATTCCAGTTTTTTTATCTACTGTTCCCAAAAAATTGATAGAGTCTTTTGATTTTAAAACAATGCCATTAACTTTTCCTGCAACTAGGACTTTGTTCATTTTGTTTCCTCTTCAATTATTTGTGATAATGGTTTTAGATTAACTCCAACACCATTAGAATTTTTTAGATAAAATGCACCCTTTATGCTATTTGTTGTAACTGCATCAACATTATCCTTGTTAATCAATGGAGTAAGACATGTACAACAATCAGAAAGAATTTCACATCCAGCTTTTTCTAATTGATTTGTATATCCTAGTTTTTGCATTTGTACTTTAACAGTTCTTGGAGTAAATACCATACATCTTTTTTTAAATGAACGACCCTTTAGTTTTTGAGTTAGTTCAGTTATTTCTTCTAATCCTAATTGAGGACTACCAAGTGTAATGATATCACCATTTTCTGCAGTGTTTAGTTCATCATGAACATTTTGTAATTCTTTTTCATCAAAATCTATTTTTTCACAATCAGAGTCTCCATCTCCAAAAATAAATTTGGCACATGTGCCTGATGTACCCATGCCTCCACACATTGCCTTTTGTTGACGGTTATCCATGTTTGAGAGTCCTGAAATGTTTACAGATGTATCGCCAACTTTTCCTGCAAAAAATCCAAGCATTCCATATGATAGTTCATTTGGATTTTTTATCTTCATGTTAATTGTAATGTTTGGTGTGTCTTCTTTTCGTAAAGAAGAGTATGGACTTTTTCCAGTTAGTGCACTAGCTAATGCACTAAATGCACTTTCTTTGTTTGTTTTTAGATTATCATACGAGTTTGCATGAATTGCAGCATTACTTTCAGCAAATGCCACTTGAGTTCCATCTTTTGGAATATCAAAAATCTCATATGGAATACATGAAAATGATGGAGTAACACCCATTGTTTCATAAGAATTTTTTATTGATAGTTGTTTTGAGATAAAATTCTCATCTAGTCCATAGTTTGATACATTATCAATATCAAATCCCATTGGATTTAGTGTAGTTTTCACTTTGACTCGTGCATCTTTGCTAGTACTAGAAAGAAATTCTTCACCTGCATCACCTATTGTATTATAATTTACACCTGAAAGATGAGTCCATTCTATTGGAACTAATTTTTCAGCATCAGTAGCTTCTCCTGTTGCAACAAGTATACGATATGCCATCTGCATTGTTTCTCCATGTTCGCCTTTGAGAGCAGATTCTTCTTCCCTAGTTAGTTCCAATGAAAATTATTCATTATTACAGTTATAATACTTGTTTGTAGTTTTTCAGATTAAAATGGAAAAAATTCTTCGCGGCATGACAAATACAATGAATGCTGTAAAACCACCAAGAATTACTGCACTAAGAGATCTTCATGATGCACAAACAGGTCCATTTAGCATTCTAATTGGAACAATTCTTTCTGCAAGAACTAAAGATGAGGCTACAACTAAAGCAGTCAAAGTATTGTTTAAAAAATACAAAAATCCAAAACAGCTTGCAAATGCCAAAGTAAAAGATGTAGAGAAAATAATAAAATCAATTGGGTTTTTTCGTGTAAAATCAAAAAGAATAATCGAGGTTGCAAAAATTATCAATACAAAATACAAAGGTAAAGTTCCTGATGATTTGGATACACTAGTTGAATTACCAGGAGTTGGTAGAAAAACTGCAAATTGTGTACTAGTATATGCGTTTGAGAAACCAGCAATTCCTGTTGACATTCATGTTCATAGAATTTCAAATAGATTAGGATTAGTCAAGACAAAAGATCCTGAAGAAACAGAACAAGAATTAATGAAAATAATAAAGAAAAAGTATTGGATTGACATTAATGATACATTTGTAATGTATGGTCAAAATATTTGCAAACCAATTTCTCCAATGTGTGATGTGTGTAAGATAAAAAAGAGTTGTAAATATTACAAAACTAAGTTCGCTTCTTAGTTACAAATAGTACTGCAACAATAATTCCAACACCTGCTGCTACATAAAATGGAAAGAATGCAAAAATATTTTGTGCAGGATCACCTGACAAAAAATCAAGAATTAAACTTCCAGAATTTACTGCAGGAGGATCAGTTGTTCCATCTTTTCCATGAACAGAGTATGAATCAATTGCAAATACTCCAATATCCAAATTAGTTACAACAATTCTTGCACCATTATTTACTGTCAATCCTGCTTTGTCAGTGTATGATATGATTGATTTTGCCTCAGGATACCAACCTCTATCCAAATCTTTGTGAACTACAATGTATCCTTCTTTTTCAGTTGTAACTGCTACCCAAAATTTGTTATCAGGCTTTGAGCCCATGCCTACTTCGATAAATCTATCCTCAGAATCTTGATTGAATAATCGTAAAACGGCATTTCCATCAGGATTTGCATAAAGTAGATTGTTATCAATTGTTACTTGCCAGCTAACTGCATGGATATCATCAAGTTTCACAATTTCTGCATCTCGAAGCACAGAATTGAAATTATCTGCTTGAATCTCAATTGAATCAATAATTAGTGATGGATTTTTTACTTCTTGAGCAAATGCTGGAGTAATTAAAAATCCCATAAACAAAACTAGAGCTAGAATATACTTCACAAATTGAACCTAGTTTGAGTGAATAAAAATCTAATCAACAAATGGTTTTGGATGATCTAAAATCACTTGTGCTACTTCTGGTCTTAGAATAAATTCAGAAGGTGCTTGACCATTTTGAATCATTTCTCTTAGTGCTGTTCCACTGATTTGCTCTTTTACATCATTGTCATGTGGACATGCTTTTGGAGTTGTGTATGTTAGACATTTTCTACAGTAAAAGAATGGTGGGAAAAATACTGGTGCAATATCTAATTCTGGATAATCATCAAAGATTTTTTGTGCTGCCATTGGATCATAAAACTTTCCAACCCCTGCATGATCACGTCCAATAATAATATGAGTACAACCATAGTTTTGTCTCATAATTGCGTGGTGTATTGCCTCTTTAGGACCTGCATACTTCATTTGAGTATGTAATGTTCCAAGTTGACATCTATTTTCAGGATAGTATAATTTTATCATGGTTTCATAGCATTTTACAATGACTTCATCTACAAAGTCACCAGACTTTTTCTTACCAATTACTGGATTTACAAACACACCATCACGTGTTGTAATTGATGTTTTTTGTAGCATTTCATGTGCTACATGTGGTGGATTTCTAGTTTGAAATGCACAAATTGTTTTCCATCCAGCTTTTGCAAATGCTTCTCTGGTTTGAATAGGAGTTAATCTATTTTTTCTAATTTCAGTGTCATTTGGTCTTTGAATAAAATCAATTTTTCCACCAACCAAATAATCTTTCATTGACATTGTATATGCAACACCTGGATGTGCAGAGTCTGTAGTGCCATAGACTCCTTGAGCTGCTTTTTCTTTATCAAAAGTAAATGTTTCATCAACATGCAATACTGCAATTCCGATTCCATCTGGATTTTGTAGTAAGACATCTCCAGCCTCTTTCATTTTATTTGCAGTTTCTTCATCAACATCAAGAACAATTGGAATAGTCCATGCCAGATCATTTGCAAGTCTTCCTCTATTTACAACGCTCTCAAAATCTTGTTGTCCTAAAAATCCCTCTAAAGGACTGAAAATACCATCTGCAATATTTTCTACATCATTTGCAAGATCTTCTGTAATTGAAATTGAAAATAATCCTGAAGGATCAACTTTGTTAATTCTGTTTACTAGTACTCCACCATGTGGTTTGATTGAATTATTCTCTGACATGATAAATCCTCTATCAAGGGTCTATATGAAGGCCACACTCTTTGTTACCTCCTTGTTCCCACCACCATCTTCCTGCACGAATATCTTCTCCAGGCTTTATAGCTCGAGTACAAGGTTCACATCCAATACTAGGATATCCCTTGTCAAGAAGACTGTTGTAAGGCAAATCATTTTTTTTGATATATTCTTGAATTTGATCCCAAGTCCAATCAACAATTGGATTTATTTTTAAAATTCCTCCATGACCGTGATCTAGTTGAAAAATTGTAACATTTTCTCGATTTTTGGTTTGTTCTCGCCTTAAACCAGTAATCCATCCATCCAAAGTGCTCAGCATTTTATTCATAGGGTGAACCTTTCGAATATCACAACATAATTTTCTGTTTTCAATACTTTCATAGAAAAGATTCATGCCCTTTTCTTGAACCATTTTTTCAACTTCTTGTGTATCTGGAAATAAAACTTCAATTGAAATGTTGTATTTTTTACTAACAACATCAATGATATCATAAGTTTCCTGTGGCAATCGTCCTGTATCTAATGTAAAGAATCTAAATTTTGGATTAATTTTTAACATAATATCCATTACAACTGCATCTTCTGCTCCAAAGCTTGATGCTTTTGCAACTTTTGGATGAAGGTTATCTGAAACCCACTGTAATGCTTCTTCAGTTGTTTTGATTTGTGAGTTTAGTTCATCTACTTGTTCTTGTGTGAATTTTGTCACAATATCAATAACATTATTTGTTTTATATTGATTACCTAAAGTTTTATCCTAAATTATAAACAAGTACATTTCAAAATAGAAAATATGAATGAAATATCATATGTTGTAGTATTTCCCAC
>CAYTNP010000006.1:8983-11724 GCA_964439165.1 uncultured Nitrosopumilaceae archaeon
ATACCATATCAATCACAAAACAAAAAAACTATTTGTGCAGTGTATGATGAATTATCTGCAGTATCATGTTATGAGACAATCAAACAAGGTTATGATACAAAAATTATTGTTTGTTATAGACAAAAATCTGAATTACTAAACATTGTAAAATCAATTAATCAAATAATTCCAAGATTGGTTCAAGAAAAAATTGAATTGGAATTTTATCATTTGAAAATAAAATCCAGTGGTGTTAAAAATTATCTAATCTATGTTAATTCTATTCTAGAAATCATGATAAGGCAAACAAATCAACGAATATCATTAGCATTGTCTCCACTAGTCTTTTCAAGTGATTTTATAGATAATTCATCAAAAATTGTATTTGAGAAAAAGAAAATTCCATTAATTCCACTTGCAGGTGTTGATAATAGTTTGTTTGATGATGCAAAAGAGATAGGATTAGAAAAAAGTATTAAAAAATTAGAAAAAATAGTTACTACCAATAGCAATGAAATCCCTTCTCCTTTGAAAAAAGAAGTTGAATCTGCCATCAAAACAAAGAAAACAGTCTCAATTCAAATTGGATTTAACAATGTCCATGATATTTTAGATTCCTTAGAGGAAAATCACTGAGAATTTAAACAGGCATCATTCGTTTCATATTGTGCTCAAAATAGGAGAATTCATCTACCCATGGGGAAGTGGTCATTATTCACGAATGATGAGACTAGATGAAGTATTAGGAGATCATATCAAAGATGAATTAGATATTCACTATTCAAGTAAAGATCATGTTTATGAAAAGTTGATTAAAAAATTTCCAGACAAGAAAGAAAAAATTCATGAGATTTTAATGCCAACACCTATTGATGGGAAATTTGGTCCTAGTGTTTCAAAATCATTGCTAAATATTCTATTACCTGTTGCAAATAATCCTTCATTGATTAGACAAATCATAAATTATCTTAGAGAAGAAAGAAAATTGTACAACAAAGAAAAATTTGATCTTGTAATAAATGATGGGGATATGGGCTCAAATATTTTAGCAAAAAATAGAAACATTCCAAGTTTGTTTATTACAAATCAGTTTAGACCAAAATTGTATAATTCAAGATCATATCTTTATCCATCTCTAATTTTTATTGCAAAACAAATTTCTAAAGCATCAAAAATTCTTGTAGCTGATTCACCACCGCCATATACAATGTGTGAATATAATCTAAATTTCATCGAAGAAGCTAAAGAAAAAGTTACGTATGTTGGACATTTTACAAATAGTAAACAAATCAAAAAAACAGAAAAAACAGATCTAGAAAAATTAATTGAAGATAATGATTTTGGTTATTGGATGAGAACTGGAAACAAATCAACTAATGATGGAACTGGTCAAAGATATGAACAAGTTTTTCATCAAAGTGAAATGAAAAGTGAAAAGAGAATCATCTCACATGCAAGAAATGAATCAAGTATTGATAAAGTAATTGGAAAAGATGGTAAACAATATTCGATTTCAGAAGCAGTTGAGAAAAAAATTGATTGGATTCAAATTGATATTGGTTTTCTTTCAGAACAAGAAAAAGATACAGTTCTTAATTTCTGCAAATATGCAGTTGTAAATGGATCTCATACAGTAATGGGAGAGATTATGGGTGGTAAATCAAAGCCCATCATTGGAATTCCAATTTATGATGAGCATACAAATAATATCAAATGGGCTCACGAGAAAAATTTGGGGGTTTTAGCCATTAAAACAAATCAAGTAATACAAGGAATTTCTAAAATCAAAGAAAATTATGAAGAATTTGAAGGGAGTTTAAGTGAATTTTCAAAGAATTTTGTTCCTAATGGGGCAGAAAATTCAGCTAAAATTGCTGCTGAAGTCCTAGAGGAAAAGAGATAATACATAATTTTTAGAATTTCGCTCATCTGGCACGCGGGATTTCGATGGGCGAACGGACCGAAAGGGATGATGAAAAAATCCGCGTGTCAGATTGATATCGATCAATAAAGAATGTGGGAACGCTTTTATGGAAAATATTAAGTCAGTTCACAGTGCCTAACTGTCCTGAATGTACATCAAGAGAGAAAAAGAAAATCGAAGCAAAATACATAGAAGATTTTCCTGAAGAAGAAGACAGAAGCAGAGATGCATTATTCAAATTATTTGATGAAATAGAAATTCCAATGAAGATGGATGAGAAAAATCGAAGACATTTTGTTTGTAAGAGATGTGGCTTGTATGCAACAAGAGAAGAAATTTCAGATATCAGATACAAATTGAATCAAAAAGAAAGAACTCGTGATGATAAACATGATGACTATTTAGAATGGTGGTCAAAGAGTAAAAAAGAAAAAGCAGAAAACTAGAGTGAACTTATCATGGTAAAAAAGAAAGAAGATGAAATTCCAGAATGGGTTACTGATGAAATTCAGAATGCAAAATTCAAGAAACCTGAAGAGCTCAAAAAAACTGGTTATATTTTAGAATTTTATTATGAAGATAACAAAGTAGATGTTCAATTGTATGATAATGTAGAAGATGGACGACATATTGTAACAATGGATGTAATTAAAGACATCAAGATGGATGATTTGTTAAAAGGTGAAGTCTATGAGTTTGTTTTTGATCAACATAAAGCTCCATTAAGTAAAAAATGCTCAGATTTTCTTGAAAAAGAAAAAGAGATTGATATGAAAGCAATTTATCAATTTGAATTAAAATCTCTTGAATTAATGGATGTAGGCTCTAGTGAGTCTGC
>CAYTNP010000006.1:11824-19927 GCA_964439165.1 uncultured Nitrosopumilaceae archaeon
TCAAAAGAAGGATGATCAAAAAAGTTTGTTTTAACCATTATTGGGCTAACAACAGTAATTCCAATACCAGAATTTTTTAATTCATGTTTTAGGCCTTCAGAAAAACCTAGCATTGCAAACTTTGATGCACAGTATGAAGCAATTCCAGGAAGACCAAAACTTGCAGCAACTGATGCGACATTAACTATGTGACCAGATTTTTTCTCAAGCATTGATGGAAGAAAATTTTTGATACAATATACCATTCCAAGATAGTTAGTTTCCATTTGAGATTCAATTTCATCAATTGATAAATCAGATACAGAGCCATAAATTGCAAATCCAGCATTATTAACTAAAATATCAATTGAATCAAATTTTTCTAAAACAATTTTTGACATTTCTTTGACTTGATCTTTATCAGAAACGTCACATGGACAAACAAGAACTGATATTTTGAATTTTTCTAATTCTTTTGCAACTAGTTCAAGTTTTTCTTTCCTTCTTGCAACTAAAATGAGATTAGCACCTTTTTTTGCAAATTCTATTGCTGTTTGTTTTCCAATTCCAGATGATGCACCAGTAATTAGAATAATTTTATTTTTAAAATCCACAAATAAAAAAAATCATTTAAAGATAAAGTGGTTTCTAATCTGCTTGTTGTTTTGAGATTTTACTCAAGGCTAATTTGACTAATAGTAGCCATGTAACTACAATTGGGACATAGTATGTTGCAATTCTCCAACCAATCACCTCATTCCAGCCTACAATTCCCTCAGTGATTGTAAAATCAAATGGGTTCAGATTATTAAGATATGCAATAATTCCAAATTCTGCTAAACCTGAACCACCAATAGTAATTGGCAAGTTACCAATTGCATTAGCACCCATTACAGCCATAATAGAATCAAATGCATTAATGACATATCCTGTTCCCATTGTAATTACCATAAATGAAATTCCATAAAATGACCAAGATACAAGTGAGATAACAAATGAAATTGTGAATATTTTTTTAGATTCAGAAGTTTTTAGATTTTCTCTACTCATCGTACATACTTCTTCCATCCAAGAGTTTGTTTGATCAATGTATTTGGTACCTTTTTCTTTTCCAAATTTCTTTACCAAATTACCTAATGCTTTTGGTACTTGGAATGTATGTTTTGATGACAAGAAAAACATTATCATCCATAATGATGTAATTATAATGCTAGTTGCTAAAATTACAGTAGCAACAACATATGCTCCATTCATTAGTGCAATTACTCCTGCCATCATTGCCAATAAACCAGCAGCAAATACTTCAGTTACAATATCCATAATTGCAATCCACATTGATTTTGATGGTTTTACACCTTTTTTGTGTAAATAATAAATTACAACAAATTCTGCTCCAACAAACATTGGGGTTGTGAATTTGATAAATTCACTTCCAACTCTAACTCCAGTTAATTTCCAAAAAGAATCAAAGTGACCAAGATATTTTCTTGCAATATATGCAAATTTTACTCCTTGAAGACCTAGCTTAATCATTATAGCAACTACTGCACCAAGAAATGGAAATAATCCAATTGCTAGAATATCTTCGATTTTGATATCAAATTGTAATGCAATAATCAAAATAGGAATTAATGTAACAGGTATGGCAACTAGTCTCCAGTTCATCTGAAGTGGATTTTTGGGGGATCAAATATGAAAGTTGAGCAAATTTTCATTCAGTAATTGTTTGATACCTAAATTTAGGCGTAAAAATCGATTTGGTAATTAGCTTTGAAATTCTTCTTTAATTTCTGTAAACAAAGAATCTAACATGTCAGAATTACTGAAATCTTTTTCGTGGAGTAACTGTACAACCAAGTCCTTGAGATAGGCTTCTTTTTGAAGTGTTGCTTTTTCCACAAATACAGTACTGTTTTGTTAGTTAAAGGTAAAATGGTAATTTGAGAGATTTTTTAGTACCAATTTGGTATTTTGAAAATAATTACAAGTTAGTTTGAAATATAAGCAAAAAATAACCAGAGAGTTGAAAACAGTTTTTGTTTCAGGTACAGCAGGTTCAGGAAAATCATTACTGACATCAAAATTAAATGAATATTATACAAAAAATGGAGCATTTTCAGCCGTTCTAAATTTAGATCCAGGTGTAGAAAATTTGCCATACACTTGTGATATTGATGTAAGAGATTATGTCGATATTGTGTCAGTAATGCAACAATACGATCTAGGTCCTAATGGTGCACTAGTTATGGCCAATGATTTGATTGCCTCAAAAATTGATGAGATTCAAGATCAAGTTAACAAAGTTAATCCTGATTATCTAATTGTAGATACTCCTGGTCAAATTGAATTGTTTGCATATCGTTCTAGTGGACGTTTTCTTGTAGAAAACATATCATCTGAAGATAAAACAAATATCTTTTTGTTTGATGGTGCATTAATTACATCTCCAGTAAATTTTGTTTCAATTGCATTGTTAGCAACATCAATTAGATTGCGTTTGAATTTGCCTACAGTAAATGTATTAACTAAAACAGATATTATTGGAGCAAAACTAAATAATATTTTAAAATGGTCAACAAGTTTGAGTACATTAGAAAATGCCATAGCTGATGAAGCAGATGGAGATACCTATACACTAACTACAAATATTTTACGTGGATTGAATCTAAGTGGATTTGCACAAGGGTTAATTCCAATCTCAAATGTTACAGGAGATGGATTTGTGAATTTGGAAGGAGCATTAAGCAGAATTCTTAACTTGGGAGAAGAGGTAGAAGACTAGTGGTATCAAGTATTACAGTAAAAGCACCTTCATCTACTGCAAATTTAGGTCCAGGATTTGATGTGTTTGGGTTGGCAGTTGATGCATTTTATGATACAGTAACCCTAACTAAAACTAAAAATGGCATTACAATAATTACAGATGATAATATTCCTTCAAATCCTCAAAATAACACAGCAGGATTAGTTGTAAAAAACATGAAAAGTAAATTCAAAATTAAAGATGGAATTGAAATAAAAATCAAAAAAGGAATTCCAGCAGGATATGGAATGGGTAGTAGTGCAGCTTCTGCTGCAGCAGCTGCTGTTGCATTTGATAAATTGTTCAAATTAAAACTAGATGATAACTCTCTAGTAGAGTTTGCAGGGTATGGTGAAAAAGCAAGTGCAGGAACTGTTCATTATGATAATGTTGCAGCTTCTGTATTAGGTGGATTTGTAATTGTCAAAACCAATCCTTTGAGTGTGATCAAAGTAGATGCACCTGCAAATCTTAGAATGTGTATAGCAGTTCCAAAACTTGTTGTTCCAAAAAAGAAAACCAAAGTTTCAAGAGGAGTTATTCCAAAAAAAGTAAAATTGACTGATAGTATTTTGAATTTATCAAATGCTGCTGCAGTTGTTGCAGGATTTATGAAAAAAGACTCTGATTTGATTGGAAATTCAATAAAAGATGTGATAGTAGAGCCTGCAAGACAACATATGATTCCAGGATTCTCCAAAGTTAAAACAAATGCCCTAAAAGCTGGTGCAACTGGTGTTACAATTAGCGGTGCTGGACCTTCAGTGATAGCTTTTGCAAAAAAATCTTCTAATTTAAAAAAAATCAGTCAGGCAATGTCTAAAGGATTTACCTCAGCAAAGACGGAATCACAAGTAGTTATCTGTAAACCTAGTAAAGGTGCAGTTGATTCAAAATAATTGCAGTTGAAATGTTATGAAAAAAGCAGTGATTGTTTTTAGTGGAGGAGTAGATTCTGTTTGTGCAGTCTCTTTTTTAAAATCAAAGTATGATCTGTATGGCATTACATTTTCTTATGGACAAAAAGCAGATATGGAAATCAAAGCTGCAAAGTCTTTTGCAAAAAAATTAGGATTAAAGCAGCACAAAATTATCGATATTGGTTTTATGAAGGATTTGTATGGTGATTCTAATGTTTTAACAAGTAAAAAAAGAAAAATTCCTAGTAAATTTGAATACTCAATTGTAGTTCCAATTAGAAATGCAGTATTTTTGTCAGTTGCCTCAGCTTGGGCATATACTCTTAATGCTTCACTAGTTGTATATGGTGCACATACAGGAGACAAACATTATCCTGATTGCAGACCAGCTTTTGCAAAAAAATTAGAATCAGCATTTAATCAAGGTGAAATTGATGGAATAAATTCAAAATTACGAAAGAAAATAAAAATTTGGTCGCCTTATCGTGAAGGATTATCAAAAAGTGATCTGTTAAAATCAGGAATCAAAATTTTAGGTGATTCTATTTTTAAAACATGGAGTTGTTATGCAAGCAAAAAATATCATTGTGGTGTTTGTGAATCTTGCAATAACAGAAAAGTAGCATTTGAAAAAGCTGGAATTAAAGATAAAACAAAATATCTAAAATAAATTCTAGTAACCGTTTCTAAGAAACTTTGTTAGAATTATTTTTCTTAATCCAACATACCAAATTAAGAAACCAATTCCCATTATTCCAATGAATAAATAATTCTGTACCTCTGGAGTCAATCCTTCAATAGAACTAGTAATTTCTCTTGAAACCAATAATGAAACTGCAATAACTATTACAACTTCAATTGCATACCATGTCCAACGAGGCCATGATTCTTTTGGAATGTGGATATTTGGATGCACTCCCATGTGAATCATCAAAAATTTAGATTATTTAATTTTTCAGTATCTCTAAACGTAAGAATCAGAGGCACGTTTCCTAATTAGTGTCATAATACCTTCTTTTTCTTCTTTATTTTCATAAATTCCTCTAAAAGCTGATGATGAAAGAGTTGCATCGTTTCTAACACCACGCATTTTCATACATAGATGCTCAGCGTCTGCTAAAACTACAACACCCTTTACTCCTTGTGAATACAGCTCATCTGCAATATTTTTGGTTAAACGTTCTTGAATTTGTAATCTCTTTGAGAATTTCTCAACTAGTCTTACTAGTTTTGATATTCCAAAAACTCTTCCATTTGGAGAATATGCAATGTGAATTTTTCCAAAGAATGGCAACATGTGGTGCTCACACATTGAATAAAATTGAATGTCTCTTGCAATAACTACATCAGAATCCTCAGAGAATTGTACACCTAGTTCTGAATCAGAATCATATCCGCCAAAAATTTCTTTATACATATTGGCAATTCTTTCAGGAGTTTCACGTAACCCTTCACGAGTAGGATCTTCTCCAACTTCAATGATTAATTCTCTAACAAGTTTTTTTACACGATCATCATTCATTGTAATAATTTCACAGAATTTTTCTAGTATTTGAACCTAATCGAGTTTTTGGGCTGGTGGTAATCTATGGAGCGCCAATAATTTTGTGTAATTGAGGAACGACTTTGACATCAATGTAATTTGGATATACTATATCATACAAATCAAGTAAGAGATCTAGTGATGGTTCAGAAATACCGTATGTTGGTTGAATTACAAATCCTGAAATATCATTTTTTGAAATAGTGTTAAAAATTTGATTTGTCAATTCTTTAAACTCATCTAACTTTGTTTTAGAGCTTACAACAATTTTGATAAAAGTAGTTTTCTTTGTATTAACTGATGACTCTAAACATTTTATTGTTTGAGTAATGAATTTTTCATAATTTTTTTCTTCTACAAATTCAGAATCTTTTGTTTTAAATTCTATTTTTACAATATCAATAAACGGTAAAACATGATTGAATCTATCTACATCAAAGCATGATGATTCAAGATATGTTGGAATATTTTTTTCTTGGATATGTTTTGCAAGTTCTGCAACTGCTTGATGTTGAATTAATGGATCACCACCCGTAAAATTTACTTTGTATGTCTGTTTTTTTAAATTCGAGTCAATTAGCTTGTTTGCATCTTCAATTGAATATTCAGTTCCTGAATCAAGTGGAAGTGATTCTTTGGTATCACAATAAAAGCAAGTAAAGGGACATCCTGCAAGTCTTACAAACAGAGTCTTTGTGCCATAAAGAATCCCTTCTCCCTCAACTGATGTGAATATTTCAAAAATTCTTACTTTCAAGCAATAATACTAAATTTTTTCATTATTTATTTCGAAGAGTTTCTAATGCATTACTGGTTCTTTAGAATAGAACAATCCTGAGATGAAAAATACTACACCTAAGATTCCAATAGTGCTTCCAACTAGTTCAATTTGATTTTGTAAATCTCCTTCAATTGGAGCCCATAACCAGGCCATTAAAGCACCAACAATAATCATTGGAATTCCTACACCAACAACAATTGCTTTTGAGGCCATGCTCATGCTGTTTAGAAAATGTATATGAAGTTTATGATAATTTATTGACTCAAATTAACAATGAGTTGTTTTGCTGTAATGATCTCATTTTGAGAATCATATGTAATTACATACATCATAGCAAATGAGCTATTAGGAAATGGTGTTACATTGTTAACTGTAATACTATCACTAGATGTGTATTTTACAATATTTGGATTACAACTGACACATCCTATTTTGTAATTTTTTGCATCATTGTCATGATTCCATGTAATTTTGACTGATGCTGAATCACCATTATAGTTTGAAACAGATGTTCTAACAGTATCAAGTGATTCTGCAAATACCTGGTTACCAAAAAGGACACCAGTCATCAAAATCAACAATCCTAATGATGCAATTATTTTCAATTCTCTTCCTCCAAATCGTTTCTTAATTTAACCATATTTAGCAGATCTTTTTTATAAATTTCTACTACGCCTAGTCTTTCTAGTCTTTTTACTGCTCTCCACATGGTAGTTCTTGGTTGAAGGAATTTCTTTCGCAAATCACTTTCAAAGACTTGTCCTCCATTTTTTGAGATAAATTTGATGATTTCTTTATCATCTTCTCTCATTTCTGGTCTTAAATTAAAAATTGTATCAGTATCAATTGATTCAGTTGGGGTTTGTTTTTCAGTTGGTTGAGTTTGTTTCTCAGTAACTTGAATCTGAGGTTTTGATTGTTTTTTCTTTAGTAGAATTGCTACTCCAGCTCCTGCTGCTGCAATTGGTCCTGCAATTAATGCAATTGTAGTATAATCAAATGATGATTCTGGTTGAGCTGAAATTGTGTCAGGAGTTATTCCAAAAATGTATTCAATGTTTGTAGGACCTGCAAATAATTCTAATTTTATTTGCTCATCAATTTGTTCCATATTACTTGGTAAAACATCCATTCCAACAATAACTGAATTTTCTGGCATCAGTAATGAGTAATCTGTTGGAGAATCAAATGAGAATGTCCATACTCGACCTTCTTTAGAAATTAAATCATGAATATCATAAGTAACAGAAATGTTTGCAGAATCTAGAGTCTGAATTGTTGCAATATCATCTGTAATATCTCCAGATAAAATAGAGCCATTATCCCCCTTTGCTACAAAATTATCAACTGATGGTCCAAAGAGACCTAGTTCAAAGTTTGGTGAATCCACATCCATCTCAGTGAAAACATGTGTAGAACCATCTGAATTTATGGTAAGTTCAAGAGCACGAGTAGATCCGAATGAGGTCTGAAGTGGTATAGTTAATGCGACTACGATTAATCCTGCCATTATTAGCGGTGTCTTAATCATTGTATCAAGGATACCATCAGTCCTTACAAAAAGCATTCCATCTTCTCGTAGAAACTCTTTCCTATGTATTGGTACGATTTGTTGTTCCATATGCTCAATACCTTAGATTCATGCTCTCCACTAGACCTTGGAATCTCTTGAATTCCTGAAAAAATTGAAGTCCTTTTTCAGTAATTTGAAAGACTCTATTTCGGTCATTTTTGACTGACTCTACTAAGCCTGCTTCTACCAATTTCTCACATTTGTCTAGTACTGCATAGTGAGAAAGGTTAGCCTTTCGAGAGATTGCAGATACAATGATTCCATCACGACCGCCATCAGCGGTAACGTCTAAGATATCACCCATTATGCCCATTTCGGACCTGTATTGTTGTTTTGACATGCTATAGTATACAACTAGTTAGTTAATGAGGGACATCTTGAAACTCTATAGCGGAACGCATAGCGGAACACCATTTTTGATTCAAAAAATCGTTAATTTTGGGCAAAAACGGCGCGGGGGCAAAAATCTAGAAATTTTTCATGCGTAAAAAATCAATAAAAAAA
>CAYTNP010000006.1:20027-22497 GCA_964439165.1 uncultured Nitrosopumilaceae archaeon
CGGCGCGGGGGCAAAAATCTAGAAATTTTTCATGCGTAAAAAATCAATAAAAAAACTCTAATTTTTGATAAAAATCCTGTTTTTGATTTTTTTAGAAAAATTTTGAGAAATTGGAGAAATTTGGAGAAATTTGGTATATAAAGAACAGGATGATTCCTCGTCGTTCCTAATCTATCATTTTGATGTTAACTTGGATATGAAAAAATCCCAAAGTAGATCATTTGGAGTAATTGCAGTCCTTTTGATGCTTGGTACTTCACCACTATCTGTAAGTTATTCATTTGCAGACTTTGGAGAAAACAACTCTGAACTTTTAGAAAATAAGAGACTAGGAGTGATTCTTACTGAGAAAATAGTGGATGGAAAGTTACAAATTCAGCAATATTCCCTACCTGATGAGTTTTCAGACGATGATATGAATAGAATGGCATCATTTGAGGAATCATCAAACTGGGCATATGTGAATTACAATGCACTTCATTCAGGAATTGTACTATACGACGGAAAAGCATCAAAAATTGGAGAAAACAAACTAGAGATTTCTACTAATTTGCTAAAAGATAGTCAATTTGAGCATGATTTGCCTGAAAATTCTGAAAAAGAACTAAGCTACAAAGTGATTTTTTCAGGAAATATTGTAAATTCAGATTTAGAAAGTGAGAAGATCATTTTCTTTGTGAATTCAATTCTATTTCCTGAAATTGCTGGAAATACAGAATTTCTTGAATATGATGACCATTTGGAAAAATCAAATTTCCCAAATGAAAATCTAAATTTCAATCGGTGAGAAAATCACCATTTTCTTTTTTTATTGACTAAAATCATTCACTAGGTCAGCTTTGAGACTCATAGTAACTTTTTATTCCTATTTCAGAAAAGAAATCATAAAATGTTTGATAAATTCAAAAATGATGAGGGTGGAGAAATGGTAGAAGAAAGACCTGAAGAAAATACTACAGAAACTGTAGAAACTCCAGCAGAATCTAGTCAAATTGGAATTGGAGAATTAATGGGAAAACGTGCCAAGTTAGAGGAGGCAATTGATTATGTTGGTTTAATGATTAAAAATCTCAAAGATAAGCGTACTTTACTTGAAAAAGATATTGAAGAGGAATCAGTAGATATCAAAAATCTCAAAGAAAAACTTCAAAAAGTTAGTGAGTATATTGATGAAGAAAACAGAGGAATTACAGAACTTGCAAACAAGAGAAAGCAAGTAGAATCAGAAGCTGATGAGGTGGGTGTAATAATTAATAATTTACGAGACAAACTTTCAGGTGTTGATAAAATTATTGAAGATGAAGGTAGTAGAGTAAATCAAATCAAAGAAGCAAGAGATACTTTAGAAAATTAGATGATTATTTGTTAATTTTAGAATTGAATTTTAAATCTTAATTTAAGAAAATTTAGAATGTGTTTTTAGTAAAATTTTGATGTAGATGCTGTTGATTCACTTGATGTAGAAGGAACTGATGGGAACATTTCTCCAGTGGAACTTTCAGCAACTGCAGCAGCTTCTTTGAGAATACTTTCTGATTCTGCATTCGTTGTCTCATCCATACCAAATGCTGCGTCTCCTGAGAAACTTTCAGTCATAAATCCACCTAACATTTCAGACATTTGGCCAATTTCAGCTTCTGCTCCAGGCATTACTTTTCCTAATGATGATTTTAGGTTCTTCATTAGACCCATAGTTGGCATAATGGCAACTACAGTATCACCAAGATCACTAAATGTTGTTAATCTTAATTCAATTTGCTCTAGTGCAATTCTAGCACTGCTCATAATTTTTGTTACTTTTCTAACTTCAGCTAGTTCATTTCCTAAAACTTTGCTTGTTTGAGTATCATGATTTTGTGTTGCCTCTACAATTCTTTGAAATAATTTTGCGTCTCTGTCTTTTAGAGTAACAAGCATTGTATCTAATTTTTTAATTTGTAATTGTAATTTTTTAATTCCTGTCTGAACTCTAGGTTTTAGTGCACCTTTAGGTTTGATAGTGTCATTAATTTTATCACCAATTCCTGGTTTTGCTTGTTTTGTCCATTTATCATTAAGACTAGGCATGATTATGATTCTGAAAAATGTACTTAATTTCAGGTGTGAAAAATGCTTCACAGTATGTGAAATCTGAGTCACAATAATCATCCAAAAATCTATTTACCAATTTCTAGGCACTAAGTTATGAATGAGGTTTTTGGTTTTGACCTACCTGATAAATCAAAAGAACTCACCGATAAAGAATATGTGAATTTAGTAAATAGAATTCGAGGTAATTTTTTGAGTTATACTGCAGTGTTGGATTCTACTCTAACTGTAATAATTTCAGATTTATTTTTACGAGATAAAAATGACTTTCCGCTATGGGCAAAAACAGTATTTGATGAGGATAGAACTGCATCATTTGGAACAAAAATTGTTTGGTTATCAAGAATTATGAAAAATCATGAAATTTACAAATCTGAAATTG
>CAYTNP010000007.1:0-19452 GCA_964439165.1 uncultured Nitrosopumilaceae archaeon
TTATTATCATATTTTAGAATAGTAACAAACCCAAAAGCAGTGTTTCTTACTACAAAATCTATTTCAGATAATTCAATTTCTGATGAAGTCAAGAAGAGACTTGTAGAGATGGTAGATGAAACATTAGATCTTGCTGCAAAAACACGACAATAAATTATTTAGTTGAAATCCAACCAGGTTTTCTAAAAGAGTAAAAGCGATCTTTATGTTTAGGAATCACTTTCTTAATACTCATAAACAAAATTTGAAATTTTTTTACATTTCAAAGAACAAAGTCAACATTAGTATCGATCAAAGTAATCACTATTTACTCAGCACATATTTGTCAAATTAGATTTTGATTAAGTTATGAAGTCAATTAATGACGAGTTGGGGTTTTTAGAATCAAAAATTGAGAATCATATAGAGTCATCAAAAAAAGATAAAGTGAAAAATATTGCTTTATATTTTGATGATAATATTCTTAACTAAAACTACTTTACTTCAACGCCATTCCAAAAGGCAACCATTCCTTTAATCTTGGATGCTGCATCATTTGGTTCTGCATAATACCATGCACAGTCTTTGTTAGTTTTCCCATCAACTGTTACAGAATAGTAATTGGCCATTCCCTTCCAACCACAAAAAGTAGTCAGTTCGGTTTTTGTATAAAATTCCTCTTTGATTGATTCAAATGGAAAATAATGATTTCCTTCAACTACAACAGTATCATCACTTTCTGCAATTACCTTACCATTCCATATTGCCTGCATTACTCATTCACCTTTGATTTCTTCTCTGCTTTTGAATTCAGGCGTAATTCCAAGTGAATCATAGTTACCAGAGGCGCATGTAAAGCACATAGAGTCTGCAGGCATTCCAACTGCTGCTGCCAAATTCTCAGCATCATTGTATCCCAAAAAGTCAGCACCAATACTTTTTCTAACCATTTCAGTTGTTTCTTCTTCAGTCATTTCTTTATCAGAAAATGTTGCAAGTTCTTCTTGTGATGGAAAGTCAATTCCAGCATAACAAGGATATTTAATTTGAGGATAGGTAATTACCATACTAATTTTTCTTGCACCTGCACGACGTAATGCTTTGATGATTGCTTTGGAACTAGTTCCTCTAACTAGGCTATCATCAATTACTACAACATGTTGTCCTTCAATAATTTCTCTAATTGGAATAATCCATCTGTTAATTTCTACTCTGTCTGATTGGTGAGGTTCAATGAAACTTCGCAATGGTCCTTTCTTGCTGTATCTATCTTTGAGTAAACCCTCATCAAATGAAACACCAAGTTCTTGTGCATATCCCAAAGCTGCAGGACGTGCAGAGTCTGGAACAGGAATTACTAAATTAGCATCTTTGAGTGGGAATTTTTTTGCTAAATATCTACCAATGTTTTTTCTTGCAACATAGATGTTTTTTCCCTCCATGTTACTTGAGGGATGTGCAAAGTATGTGAATTCAAAAGAACAGTGTGCACGTTCAGGTTTATCTGAAAACATTTCAGTCTGTAATCCGTTTTTAGACAAGTGAATTAATTCACCAGGATTTACATTACGTTGCATTTTTGCACCAACTGCAGAAATTGCAGAAGATTCAGAAGCTACAATGTAGGTGTTATCAGATTCTTTATGTCCCAGTACCATTGGACGAAATCCTTTAGGATCACGTGCTGCATAAACTGAATCATCATCAGAGATAAACGTAAAACAATACGAACCAACCATTTCATTTTTTAGCACAGATAGTGCTTTTCCCATCTCACCATTGTCTGAAATTAATGAAACCAATCTTTGTGCTGCAACCAAAGTATCACTTGCGCTTTGAGGAGTAAACGAACAGCCTCCAACTAGATTAGATAATTCCTGAGCATTAGCAATAGTACCGTTATGTGCCACGCACAAATCTTTGACTTTGAGTGGCTGAGCATTTTCAAGTGAACTTCTACCCATTGTAGAATATCTTACATGACCAATTACAGATGATGAACAATATTCATCTGCAATTGCTTTGAATTCTGAAGAAGCAGAGGACACCAACCCTAATCTTTTGAGTGGGGTCTTGTTTGGAATTGCCAATCCCCATGCTTCTTGTCCTCTATGTTGTAATGCACGTAATGCATCAATTGCCATAGGAATTACATTAGTTCCATCTAAACTGAAAATTCCAATTACACCACAATTTTCTTTTGGTCTATCATCAATGATGTGATCATCCATGTGATATCAAATCCCCCAACGAATTTATCCAAGTTTTATGCGCCTTATCAACTCTTAGATCAATGACAGGTTTCTTTTTGTTCTTAAACTGAATTTTGTCTCCCCCAAACTTTCCAATTACTCCAAATGATACCTTGTTCTTTTTGAGAATTGTTTCTATTTTCTTGACATTTTTAGAATCAACTACTAACAAGTATCTTGAATGACTTTCAGAAAATAGAATTCTATCATCAGATAATTTCTCACCAGGTACTTTATCCAAAGATACATTACATCCAATTTGATTAGTCATTGAAATTTCAGTTACTGCAACTGCCAGTCCACCTTTTGAGCAATCATGTGCAATTTTTGGGATTTGTTTTTTGATAATATCTAAAACGGATTTCATGTTTTTCTTTGATTCCTTAAAATCAACTGCAGGGCAATTGCCTCCAATAAACTTGTGAATGTATTCAAAGTATTCAGAACCACCAAGATCATCCTTTGTATTACCAACAATTATCAAAGAATCACCTTTTGTGATTTTTTGAGGGACTAGTGGTTTTTTGTCAATTAGTCCAATAACGCCAATTAGTGGAGTAGGCTTGATTGGGCCAACAGGAGTTTCATTATACAGGCTCACTTTACCGCCAATACATGGAATTTTAAAGTCATTTGCAAAGTCTGTTAATCCTTTTAGAGATTCTAAAAATGTCCAAAATATTTCAGGATCTTTTGGACTGCCAAATTGTAAATGATCAAGCATACCAATTGGTTTGGCACCTGTACATACAACATTTCTACATGCTTCCTCAAAGCAACCAATTGCACCTTCACGAGGATTAATGTAACATTGTTTTGGGTTTCCGTCAATTTTTACTGAAAGATATTTTCCGTTATCTAATCGCAATACAGATGCATCAGCTCCTGGTTTGATTACGGTTCTAATTCCTACCTCATGATCATATTGACTGTACACCCAAATTTTGCTTGCAATGTTAGGGGAGGCCAATAATTTCATCATTGTTTTAGAATAATCAGTAATTGGTTTGAGTTTCTTTTCTTTAGTTATTGTATCCAAGTATACAGGTTTTTTTGAAGGTAAATCAAGTAAGGTGGCATTTGCAACAATGTCTGCTGAAATATTTGCAAATGTTTTTTTGCCTTTTTTGATGTGAACTTTGCTATCAAATTTCACACTGCCAATTACAGAGCAACCAATTTTGAATTTTTCACATATTGCTTGTAGTTTTTTTAGTTTAGTTTTGTTTGTTACAATTAACATTCTTTCTTGGGATTCAGACACCATAATTTCATCAGGATGCATGTCATTTTCTCTTGTGTGAACTTTGTCAACATCCATTTCAATTCCAATGTCAAGGGCCTCTGCAGTTTCAGAAACAGCACAAGACAATCCACCTCCACCCAAATCTTTCATTGCATGAATTAGTTTTTGATTTCGGGCCTCAACAATTGCTTCAATGATTAATTTTTCAATAAACGGATCAGGGATTTGTACTGCAGAACGGTCTTCAGATTCCAGTGAATCAGAGGCAAATTGAGAGCCACCAATGCCATCCCTGCCTGTAGAGCCACCCATTAGCACCACAACATCGCCTTTTTTTGCATGATTTTTTATCAGATTTTCTTTTTTGCCAAATCCAACGGATGCAACATCAACTAGAGCATAATTTTCATAACATTCATCAAATTCAACTTCTCCACCAATAGTTGGAATTCCCAAACAATTTCCATAATCAGCAACTCCAGTTACAGCATTTTTGAATAGCCATCTTGCTTGCTTGTCTTTTTCAACATTTCCAAAACGTAATCCATCAAAGATTGCAATAGGTCGAGTCCCAGCTGATAAAATATCTCGCACTACACCGCCAACTCCAGTTGCAGCTCCACCATATGGTTCAACAGCTGATGGGTGGTTGTGACTTTCAATATGTGCAGTTACTACATAACCACCGCCAACATCAAGTACTCCTGAATCATATCCTTTCTCAGTAATTACAAGCGGTCCATCCATTGGTAACATTTTGAGGTGTCTTTTTGAAGATTTGTAAGAACAGTGTTCAGACCACTCTGCAGCTACAATTTGTAATTCTGTAGATGTTGGGTCTCGTCCAATTTTTGATTTTAGTTCATCTAGTTCTTGAGATTCTAAACTCATTTCTTTGCTCCCATTTGTACCAATAATGATTCAAAGATGAGAGATGATGGTTTGCTATCAATAGGATTGATTTCAGATTCAACTGCACGTTCTGGATGAGGCATCATGCCAACAACATTACCATCCTCATTACAAACTCCTGCAATTCTGTTTAGAGAGCCATTAACAACATCAGCATAACGAAAAACAATTTGATTTTTTTTCTTTAATTGTTTTAGAGTCTCATCATCAACATAGTATTTTCCTTCTCCATTTGCAATTGGAATTGGAATTTTTTGATCAATTTTGAACTTGTTTGTAAAGGGAGTCTTGTTGTTTTCTACAATCAAATCAGTCCATTCACACATGAAATTAAGAGAGTTATTTTTGAGTAAAACTCCAGGTAACAAGCCTGATTCAACTAGAATTTGAAATCCATTACATACACCTAAAATTGGAACTCCCTTTTCTGCCATTTTTTGAACATCTTTGATAATAGGACTGTGTGCTGCAATTACTCCTGCCCTCAATCTATCGCCATAAGAGAATCCACCAGGTAAAATTACAGCATCAATATTTTTTGGCAATCCCTTATCATGCCAATAGAATTGTGTATCTAAATGAAAAACATCAGTTAAAACATGAAACATGTCACGATCGCAATTGCTACCAGGAAAAACTACAACTCCGACCTTCACACAAGTAAGTGTATTGAGCGATATTTAATTTGAATTGAGTGTTTTAGAATTTGCAAATGTGGTATTTCTGATCGCTTAAGATTCGCTTACATCAAAGGTTACTTTGCTAACCATAGGATTGTAGATTCGCACTTCATCACAAATTTCTTGTACTTTTTTTTGTGCAGTTTTTTTATCTTTTTCAGAAATTGTAAACTTTAGCATCTTTGCAGTTTTAATTTTTGAGACACTCTTGTGCATATCCTTCATTACCAAGTCATTTAGGATTGTTTCACCCTCAGGATCACTGATACCAGGTTTATTTTCTATAGTGACATTTACACTAAATGTTGCCATAATAAAGTTAGAAAAAAAATTACTATTTTAACTATAGGCTCAACCAAAATTCTTGTGCTTTAATACTAATTTTGCAATATACAACAGGTAACCCAGTTCTGAGGACTTGTGTTGTTGTTGATATTACCAGCCCAGAATTGGTTACTTGAGTTTTGATTTTGTAAATTCCACATGTTTTCTGTACAATCCAGGCTCATAATCAGGATTTTTGATAATCAAAGAATTGTTTTTCAAATCTTCTTTTGAGGCAAACATCTCTTTTTCAAAAATTCCCTTCTCATCAAGACTCACACAGATATCTTGCCATTTTGAAACTTCTGAGACATTTCTGTTTGCAGTAGCATAGTACACGTAAAGCAATCGCAATTTATTATATTCATCAAGTGTCATCTCTTTTCCCATCAAATAATTTCTTTTTAGAGTCTGAAAATATTCTAATCCTGAAATTGTCAAAACATAGTCAAAGAGTTTAGGATAATCATCAATATCAATTGGGTGTAATGGGTTTTGATTCATTATTTACAATAGAGGAGATACACTGAGTAATTGTTTTTTGTGTTAAATTCTAAATGTCTTTAGTCCTTCATCTACTACCAAATTTAGAACATGTGAGAAACTCACAGATTTTGGAGAAGATTTTATCATTTTTGATTGAATGTTGCGTAGTTTTTCGGTATTTTTTGAATTCAATACAACAGTGATCCTACTGCTCATGACCCAATATAGTGAATTTTGCATAATAATATGATCACAAAGTCCGCTATTGGAATTTATACCAGAATGATTTTCAATATATCATAATGCCAAGAATGCGATATTGGAAATTAACTGCAGATGAGATGAAGGATTTGAAGTATGATGAATCAAAATTGCTGAATTGGGAGATCAAATGTGTTAGAGAGCCAGAAGATGAGGCTCATTTTATTGGAGTTTTCATGTATAGAAATGGAACTGCATATGATTATGAATCAGTTAAAGGAATTTGCTTCTTTTACAACAATATCGAAAAAGACGAAGTTCCAAAAATCACAAAATTCCTTCAAGACAAATACAATGGCAAAGAGATGGAAAAAGGAGAAAGAATTTTCCTCAAAGATTCAAAAGAAATCTATTCAAACACTGACTTGGGTAATTTAGCAAAAGAGTTAGAATCCACATTTAATACTAAAGCAATCATTTCATTAGAGTTTGATAATTACACTCAAGAACAACTAAAAGAAGATGGAATGCCTGAAGCAAAACTATTGCCAATTCCCACTAAATAGATATACCATAAAACGCTATGAATTCAGATGTCTGAGTTGGATGGTATTAATCGACATTTTGAAGAATTAAGAAAAAGATTACTAAGAATTGTTTTAGTAATTGGGGTCATTACAGTTTTCATTTTAACTTTTCATGCAGAACCAATTCAAGTTGGTGAAATTACTTTGTACTATCCAACTCCTGAACCACTAAACAACATTGCAGCACAAGTTACACAACACATGAAAGATAACCTAGTTCCAGAAAATGTGCAACTAATCCAAACAGCTCCTGGACAAGCATTCTTTGCACAAGTTTACATCTCAGCACTTGTAGGATTGGTTTTAGGAATGCCAATTGTTATCAAAGAGCTTGTTGGATTTATCAAACCAGCATTAAAAGAAAATGAGATTAACGTTAGCAGAAGCATATCATTACCTGCGTTAGGATTATTCATTGCAGGTTGTGTATTTTCATATAATTTTGTCATTCCATACATTTTGGAATTTCTTTACAGATATGGTGAATCTGCAGGGCTTGTAACGTTTCTAAACATAATGGACTTTGTGACATTTATTTTACAATTTTTGTTAGCATTTGGTTTTTCATTTCAACTTCCACTAGTAATGTATGCAATTTCAGTCTCTGGTGCAGTTGATGCAAAGTTTTGGAGAAAAAATATCAGATATGCTATTGTTGCAATTGTAATTTTTGGTGCAGTGATAACACCTGATGGTAGTGGCGTTACAATGTGGTTTATTGCAGGGCCAATGATCGGATTGTATGTTGCAGGCATGGCAATCATTGAGCGTAGAGAGCGCAAGGAATTGAACATTTAAATCTAAAATCACAGGTCTAAGAAGTGATGTTTGAGACAATAACTAATTTCATCCCTCAAGGTGGAGAGATTGTAATTATCGTCATAGTAATCGGTGTACTAATTTTTGGTGCAAAAAAGATCCCAGAACTTGCCAAAACATTTGGTAAAGCAAGAGGAGAATTTGAGAAAGGAAAAATCGAAGGCGATAAAGAACTCAAAGATTTCAAAGACAAAGAAGCAAAGTCTGACTAGTTTTCAGCAATTTTTGCAAAATCATCTAAAATTTTAGAATAACTCTCATCAATCTTATCTTTCCCAAACATGTTAGATATTTTCATTACTCCTTTTAGTTTGAAATTCACATCAACTAGGATTTTTGTTCCATTCTCATGTTCGATGAATTGTTCTTTGATGTGAGTACCTTTAGCATCACCACCAATTACAAAAATCTCATGAATTACGGGTTTGTCAATTACATGTTTTGCCATAATTACTAGTTCCTTTTGCCCTAACATCATGTGTTCTTCAACTACTGAAGTACTTTCTCTACTAGAACGCACACGAATAGATGGAAAATGTTGTGGAAATAATGTCTGATACTTTTCAAAATCAGAAAACACATCAAAGACGGTTTCTCTTTTAGAATGGATAATTTTTTCTAAGGAAAATTTTGGCAAGACTAGTTAGTTCCCCATCGAGGGTACAAATTATGTTCGAGGTCAAATTGATCAAGGCATTTTCCTACGCCGTGATTAATAATATCATCAATTGATTGTGGTTTTGTGTAAAATTCAGTTACAGGAGGTAAAATTACAATTCCTAAACGTGCTAGTTTTAGCATATTTTCTAAATGAATTGCAGAAAGAGGAGTTTCTCTAACCATTAAAATTAATTTTCGTGATTCTTTGATTGTAACTCCTGCTGCTCGTGCAACCAATGTATCATCATATCCATTTGCAATAGCTGCTAGTGTTTTCATACTGCATGGAGCTACAATCATTCCATCGATTTTATGAGTTCCACTAGAAACACTTGATGCCATATTTTTTTCATCAGATGTATCAGTTGCAAGTGACTTTACATAATTAATATCAAAATCAGTCTCCATGGAAATGCATTTTTCTCCCCATTCAGACATTATCAAATGAGTTTCAACATTTAGTTTCTTTAGAGTTTCAAGTAATCGAATCCCATAGATTGCACCAGTGCTTCCAGTAATTCCAACTATTAGTTTCAATGATTTATTGAAAGTATTCACAGTATTTTATGTATTAGATATTTGTAGCCTCATCATTATTTGCAGATTCTAATTCTTTTCTGAGTTTTCTACGCTTATACCACAAAGAGATTCCACCAGCACCCATGGCAGTAAAAATAATGACTCCCATTATTTGCAACTCAAAAGAGTATATCATGAATAAGATGAATTGGCAATAGTGAAAAATCTTCTTGTTTTTACCGATCGAGTTTTTTGAAAACTAGCTATATTAGATCCTGTATTATAGCCATATTATGATTAAGAGTTCTGAGATCAAAAAAATCGTTAATGATTACTCAGATGTCAAAATCGGTGTTTTAGGTAGTCACTCAGCCTTGGAAATCATGGATGGGGCCAAAGACGAAGGCTTTCAGACTAGAGTTTTTGCTCAAAAAGGCAGGGAAGGACCATATCAAAGATTTGGAAGGATTGCAGATGAGATTACAGTTGTAAATAAATTCAAAGATATGGCATCAGCCAAATATCAAAAAGAATTACGAGATTCAAATACCATTATTGTTCCACACCGTTCCCTTACTGTTTACTTGGGATACAAAACAATTGAGAATTCTTTCAAGGTTCCAATTTTTGGAAACAGAAAATTATTCCAAGCAGAAGAGAGAACTGCAAAAAAAGGACAATACTATCTGTTAGAAAAAGCCAGAATAAAATATCCAAAATTATTCAAAGATCCTAAAAGAATCAATAAACCATGTATTGTTAAAGTTCAAGAAAAAAACAGACCACTTGAAAGAGCATTTTTCACCGTTTCATCATACAAAGATTACAAAGAAAAATCAGAATTAAAAATAAAACAAGGTGTAATTGCCAGAAAGGATTTAGAAAAAGCAAGTATTGAAGAATTAGCAATTGGAACGTACATGAATTTTAATTTTTTCCATACTCCAATCTCAAAACAAGTAGACTTTATTGGAATTGAGAGAAGACTACAAACTAACATTCATGATTACAATGCATTACCTGCAAGAGAACAACTAGAGATAGATATTGATTTACAAAATATCGAAGTTGGACATACACCAGCTAGCATCAGAGAATCATTACTAGAAAAGGTACTCAAAATGGGAGACAAGTTTGTAAATGCAACAAAAAAAGAATATGCTCCAGGACTAATTGGACCATTCTCACTTCAAAGTGTAATTACAAAAGATTTGGAATTAATTGTATATGATGTCTCATTAAGAGTCCCAGGAAATCCAATTGTAGCTACTACCAGTCCATATACAAAATATCAATATGGCCAAACATTTGGTGTGGGCAGAAGAATTGCAATGGAGATAAAGCAAGCCCAAGAAGAAGATAGACTAGATGAAATAGTCACTTAGGTTTTAGAAATACAAAATATCATTTCAAAGAAAATTAAAAGGCGTAAACCCCTAACAGCAGAACTATGAGAGATTTCCTCTCTTGGTCAGGTCGTTAAACGCCTGATTGCCTTTTTCGTTCTGCGGGGCTACGCAAGTCTAATCGCCAGATTTTATAACTAACGACATCAAGTACTATAAGAAAAATTAGTATTTAACATTTTACACAAAATAATTCAATAAATAATGTCATTTTTTGTAATTCTTAAAACTGCTATTTCAAGTAAAAATGAAAGAATTTGTAAAGAAACGAATATCTTTTAGAAAAAATATAGAACTATGCTAATTGGTTACTTTGGAAATATACTGAATACCAATCGGTCTAATTTTGAATGATTAAAACGGTTTGACATTCAAAATGGATTGCTGATACCAATTAGCAAAATACAAACTCTTTTGTGAAGAATTAATTCCAAATTATATCATGGGCAAAATGATTTTCATAAAAGAAATAGTTACTACAGTAAATCCACCAAAACTGTGCCCTACATGTCAAAAAGAAGACAGACTAGAAAATGACATTATTAGAGAAGAAAAGACAGATGGTAAAACAATTCTTTGCACTCGGTGTGAGACACTAGTAGTAGTTACAAATCACAATCTAAAGCAAGTTGAATTATCATCAAGAAAAGATGATACCATAATGCTCAAAGAACCACATTTGATTAGAAAATTAGGATATTAAAAATAAAAAATAAATCATTTAGAATTATTCTTCTTTGATTAGTGATTTGATATTTGAGATATTATCAGAATTTAATTCAATTTCTTTGTGTTCTGCTAAAACATGTTCTGTAACTAAAGACATCAACTCTTCTTCAGACTCAGCAGATGCTGACCAACTGCAGTCTTTTCCTGCATCAGAACAACTAATTGTTTTTCCCATATTCTGATAATTTTTTAGAGATATTTATATTATTTTTCTGATTTTCCAAGTAATTCCTTTATCACTAAACTACGAACATTTGCTATTTCCCAATCTCGCAAATTCGCCTCTTTGCATTCTTCTTTGATTATCAGTCCAGCAAGTCCTTTGCTCCAAATGTGTCGTTTTGGATCATATACTTCGATAATTTTTCCATGTTTTGTTATTTTAATTGCGCCATGACAACGAGTAATAACTTGGGATGCAACCCTAGAGTATAATTTCTCAAAATTTACCATACCAAAAATATTCAGCAACATCTCAAAAATGTTCTGGTAAATTAGATAAAAAACAAATAATCAAGAAAAATCAAATCAAATAATGAGTAATGAGGAGATTCCATCAAAAGAGGAAATCATCAAAAATATGGCAAAACACCTCCAAACCCATCCTGAAGACGGAGAAGAGGTACTATTGCGAACATACGAGCTTGCCTTTATCAAAGGGAAACTAGATTCAAAATCATGACAATAGAGGATGATTATCGCAAAAAGATGATCAAAGAAAAAGAAGAGTACGAAAAAAGAAAAAAGGCTGAAGGGGATTCTGATTTGATATTTAATGAAAAAGACAACAGGAAATCACAGAAATGACATGTACATGTGAGAATCATCAAGAAGAGTTCACATGTTCAGGTGATAGCTGTCAAGTCTGCGTATTAGGGGAGGAAAATTATATTGAAAATCCAGAATCAAAAAAAGAAAGATACTGTCTTAATTGTGCCATGAAAAAAGGTGGATTCACAGAACAAGAATTATGGCAATTAATGATGGCAAATCCTGATACTACTTTGGGATGTAATAGTAAATCAGAAAAATAAATTTTTGAAAATAAGATAACAATATACCATACAAAGTGCAATTAGTATTGCTGATGATTAACCGAAAAAACTAAGCTATAACTGAGATTGTTGATGAGTTTGCCGAATTATGAAGCATCGAAATTATGTTTGTCTTTCATGGACATTTACAGTCATGGATAATGGTGGAGATAGAGCTTCTGGATTTGTAATGCTCTCCCATACAAAAATTTGAATTGTATACAAGCCAGGATATGTTGGAATCCAAGATTGTGCAGGAGAAAATGACTGTCTAGGAGATAGCGAACCAGTCAACCATGACAAAGAGATTACAACGTTTTCATCATTTGTAACTTGAGTAATGTATGCAAAGTTTTGTTGAACGTCTTGCCCATTTGAAATATCAGTTACAATCATTATTTGCTCATCTACAATGTGAGATTTTTTTTCTGAAGCCACTTGAGTGGTTACAGGTTCTGCATATACAGTACCCATACTAATTAGAAGCAAAGACATGGCAAGTAACAGAATTTTCATAATGTGTATTAATACAACAAATATTTAATCTATCTAATGGGCAAACTACCTGAAAAATATCCAGAATTTCTAATAATGTACAAGACAATCACTCAACAAATAAAAAAATTAGAATCAAATGTAACGGACAAAGACACAGAATTAAAAATTCAAAACTACAAAAAGGAATTAGATAAAATTAAAGAAAAATTTCCTGAAGGATTTTTTGATCAGTGAGAATGATCATGGCCGCAATCACATGAATGCTCATCACCCTTTAGTGACATCAATTTTGCTACCATTTCATCACGAATTTTCAATGAATCACCAACTTGATTTTTTAGAGAATCAGAACTCCAGTTTTCTTCTTGTAACTGACGGACTGTATCAATAATTTCAAGGTCTAAATTCAATAGATTATCCATTAGTTGTTCTTGTTCAGACATGCTCATTTACAATTTCACTAGAACAAATACCATTCTAATTATGCCTCTACACTTTCTTTGAGGAGATTTTTCCTCACCAAAATCGGAATTTTGTAAAATACACCAAGAGCCATGGCATCTGATGCACGATAATTTCTCAATACCAAATCTCTTTTTCCTGTAAAGTAGAGATTTGCACGCAATACATCACCGCTTTCAAAAATTTTGACTTTGACTAGAACTAATTCATTTTCTTCGCAAATCTCTTCAATCATCCTGTAAATTGATGGAGCAGATTCACCATCAGGTTCTGAAAAACTTGTGATGTGTTTTGCAACCTCACCAGAAAATGCCCTCATGTGAAATTCTTTTCCATTATCTGCTTTGAGAACAACCATTCCCTCAACAGCATATGGGTCTACAAATCCAACATAATCGAGTTTTACAGAATCATAATCAGGATCTTGTGCTTGATCAATATCCATTGTTTTACGACTAAACTTTGTGCTTTGCGCTTATAAATATAGCAAAATTTTGAGATCATTTTAGAAAATTAGATTCTAGTGAATTAATTTACAACGATCAAAGCTGATGCGTAACCCCAAATTATTTAAAATCCCCAACTATGGATAGCTTGATGTCTACAAACCCAGAACGTGCAGTATCGTACATTCTAAACAAGTACGTCACATCATACATGGACAAAGATGTACTAGTTTTAGATCAAGATACACAAACAAGAGAAGCAGCACGAATGCTACGTCACTATGAAACTGATGACATTATTGTAACTGATTCAGAAAAAAAGCCAGTAGGAATTGTAACTGATGAAGACATCCTAAGCAAAGTAAGTGATGTTACAGTGTATGCAGAAGCTACAAAACTAAAAGATGTCATGAGTACACCGCTTTTTACAATTAATGAAAAATCAACATTACAAGATGCATTACACAAAATGCGAGATAATAACATTAGAAAATTACCCGTACTATCAAAGAAAAATCAAGTCATGGGAATGGTTTTCCAATCAACTATTGCAAATGTAATCCGAAATGCAACAACTACAACTCCACGTTTACTTAGTCCACCAGTTAAAGCCGTTTTAGGAAATCTTGGATTTGTGTTACAATTTGCAGGAGTGTTATTGCTGGTTCCAGCTTTGGTTGCAACAATTTTAGAAGATACTACAATTGCTACGGGAATTTATCTTACGACTGTTTTGTTGCTAGTTACAGGGTTCTTTTTGAACTCTTATGGGGAAAAATCGAGTCTGAATCTTCAACAGGCATCAATTTTGGTTTTTTCAAGCCTGTTTTTGCTGTCTTTGTTTGGAACGGTTCCGTATCTGTACGTATTTCCAAGTGATGAAACTAATGTAGAGATATTTGGTAATGCATTTTTCTCTAGTGCTGCAGGATTTACCACAGGAGGAATTTCATTGTTTGATGAACCTGAAAATCTTTCTCAGAGTTTCACATTCTATCGTAGTTATACACAACTAGTAGGAGGAATGAGTTTCATCTATCTTGTAATTACTGCATTTTATCCTGAATCAAAGTTACAATCAATGCGTGGATTTATTTCTGGTAGAACACTTCACATGAAAGAACTTTTCTTAACAATTACTGTTATCTTTGCAGTATACATTGCAATTATTGCAGCTCTACTGTGGTTCTTTGGGGAACCAAACATTATTGATAATGTATCATTGGCGATGAGTTCGCTTGCGACAGGAGGATTTACACCTACATCCACAATTCTTGATGGACTAGTATGGCAAGAGACAGTAATTTTGATGGCAGCAATGATTCTAGGTGCATTGCCATTTACATTCCACTATGCATTTGTGAGAAAAAAATTCCTTGCACCAAAACTTGGAAAAGAAGTTTTAACATACTTTGGAATTTTAGGTGGTGCGACAATTTTGTTTATTGCTTTAAGTGGATTAGATCCATTACAAAGTGCATTTTATTCTGTTTCAGCTAGTACTACTGCAGGATTACAACAAGAAAGCTTAGCTGGACTCAATGGAGGAGCTCATACCATTTTGATAATTTTGATGTTTATTGGTGGGTGTGGATTCTCAACTGCAGGAGGATTGAAAATTTTCAGATTATTCCATCTAAAAGATGTTAGACCATTTTTGAGCAGCATTAAAAGAAAAGAACTATCACCACAATCAAAAAAAGAACTTATCTCAACTTTGATCATTCTAGCACTATTTCCAACAATTTCAGCAATTACAGGTGCACATTTAGCAGAAATTGAGCAAGTACCATATCAAGATGCATTCTTTGAGGCAGCAGGCGTAATTACTACAGGAGGCCTATCTGCAGGCGTAATTGATGAACAAACAGACCCTGCAACAAAGATTGTTTTGGGGTTCTTGATGATTTTTGGCAGATTGGAAATAATTGCAATTATCTACATCTTTGTACCTAGACTTAGCTGAGGCAATTTAGAAGTGGAAATTCCATGAGTGAAGAATCAAAAAGCAATATCAACAAAGGAAAAAAGCTAATCATTTTGGGCTTTGTAACAATTGGTATTTTGTTTTTGCTTTATGGAAGATATCAAGATCCAGAATTGCTAACACCAAGTGCAATTGATTCGATTCAAAGAATTGCATATGGATTTTACATTACACTAGTTGCATCTTTTGGAGCAATTGCCATTGGCATGTATAGATATCATAAAGGTAAAGTTCAAGGTAAAGGAACAGACCTCTCAACAATTATTGCACTAGTAACATGGAATACAAAATCTCGTAAAATTTTTGTTGCAGTATTTGTCGGGTATGGAATATGTTTCTCACTTATTTCAGGGACATTGGTTTATCAGCCAGAAGTGGATTTTGAAATTCATTACGGTGCAGAGATTCCTTCAGGATTTGTAGCACCATGTTGTGATGGTCCAGGATATATGCCAAAAATTATTGTATACATCACAAATCATGTGGGATTACAAATCATTCCAGTAAATTTAGTATTACAAATTGTTGTATCATATTTGGTGGGATTAAACACATCAATGGCAATTAGTGCATACACAATTTCAAAAAAAGGCAGAGGAGCAAGTAGCGTTGGAGCAATAACAGGATTGTTCATTGCATGTCCAACTTGTGCTGGAACATTTTTGTCAGTATTTGTTGGAACTGCAAGTGGTATTGCCATATCAATTGCTATTTCACAATTACAAACACTATTCATTGCAATATCGATTCCAGTTTTACTAGTTACACCATATCTGATGGCAAAAAAACTACGAAACTCTGATGGAAGTTGTAAAATCAAGGAAGATTCAAAATAATGGCCATCAAATCAGCCTCAGAATATATCAATTTTTACCTTGATTTGGATATGGGAGAAGGCAATAATCTTGAAAGATTTGCAAATAACGAAAAAATGGTGCTAAAAATAAAACTCAAAAATGAAAACATGGACAAAGTTGCAATCAAAAAAGGAATTCAAATCTTAGAAGAACTCGTAAAAGAGATAAAAGAGAACGGGGAAGAACAAGTACTAGAAAAATATAGAAAGTAACTCAGAGAAATGGACAAAAATTCAGAAATAATCAGAACAGAAATTATCAGAATTCTCAATGAGAACGGCAAGACAAGAGGAAATGATCTTGCAAAAAGAGTAATCAAAAAAATGGGAAATGAAAAAATAGTTTACAGAGAAATCAGTGCGTTAGTAGAATCAGGTGAGATTGAAAAGAAAGTTCACAGTAGAGCACATATTGAATACGAGTTAATCAATCTTAATGAATCAGTAAATAATCAACTCAAAAACCTACATAAAGAAGTAGAGATTATTTTAGATGAGATTAAAAATTTTAATCAAATTAGCATAGAAGAGAAATTTTCATATCAGGAAAAATTGCGTTCAGTTATTCATCTTATTCATATTATACAGTCAACTGATGGCATAATGAAATTATTATCTCATTATCCTGCATTCAAAAAAGACAAGATGTTCTCACAGATTAATAGAAAAATTAATGATTGTTGGGAAATGATCCGAGATATTATTGCACATCAGACAGAACCGAATTTCCTAAATGAGGTTTTAGCAAATCTAAGAATATTGCAATTTGATTCAAGAAACGTTAATTGATATTTTTTAATTTATCAACTACAATTTTGAAAATTTCATTATTGTCTAGTAATACATAGGGCAAATCATTTTCTTCACATGCCTGACCACTTTCAGTATCACGAGTAACTAGTAGCATGCCATTTTCTTTTGCATAATTGATTACAGAGTAATCAGTACGAAGTTTATGGCCTTCTGTGCGTAATTTTTTGACACTATATGCGTCATAGCCCATTTCTTTGAGTTTTTCATCCCAGCCATCATCCATTTCATCAATTAGGATCTTCATGGTGATATTTAGAAGAATTACAATATTAGTGTAAACCCAATACAAATGCTCAAGTACTTATTTTCAATTAATCATAATTGTATAATGGATACCAAAGATGAAGACAAATCAGAAGAATCAAAGAAAAATCACATGATATACTACAAATCATTAGCAAAAACAATTACAGATATCAAAAAAGAAAAAGAACACGAGCAAGAACAAGAAATTCAAGATCATCTTACTAAAAGAATTGAGGCCATGGAAAAAGACAAAAAAAGAATTAGAGATATGTTTCCAGACATAACCCAGGAGGAGTGGGATGGTAACTAATAGTGAGAAAAATCACAACAAACATCTCGATATTCTTCAAGATTACAAGATACATCTAATCAAACACATCGAAGAATTAGAAAGAATGGATAAAACATCAGAATTTGCTAAAAAATGGAATGAAACAACAATCAAAGAGAGAAAACAAGAAATTCAAGTTATTGATAAAATTATTAAAAATTTGATCAGATTCACATAATCTTATTTTTGAGCCAAATCATAAAGCGATTCACAAAAATCATTAACATGTTTAGAAGAAACACCATCAAACCAAGATACTTCTTTGTCAATATGAAAATCATTAAAAGAATAATCAAGATTAGATTCGATAAATTCTATTTCATTTTGAATTAATTTTTTCATTTTGTCTTGTTGTAATTCAGATAAATCATAATTACAAGTCATCAAATCAATTTGAACATAGTAATTTCCGTGAGTAGGATTGATTTTAGATTTTATGAATGGTTGATTGAGTTGTTGGCATTCACGATAAAATTTATCGTATTCAAACATTTTTGAATCACCAATGTATTTTTGAACAGTCATTATTGAAAAATTAATTAAAAATCTAAAGGTCTGCAGTGATTTTTTTGATTCTATTGATTAATCTAATTTTTGTACTAATTGGCATTTCTGGCTCCATTGTAAAATAGATGATATTTCTTTTAGAGTATACTACCATTTGAGATACTTTTTCACGTTCAACATGAACATATCTTACTTTACCAAGAGTTCTATCGAATTCTTTACGCATACTTCTTCTTTGGGCAACTTGTTTACAGAAATGCTCTTCTTCTTTTTGTGATTTTAAGTTGGTTTTTCCAGTTTTCATGATAGCCTCACGAATATTGCCTTTAGAGTCAATAATGGCTCCAAATCTCATTTTAGGATCTAAATTGATGATTTTTTGAACAATATCTAAAAGATCAACTTTTTTCTTTGCTGCCATGTCTGAATTTAAAAAAAAATTAACTAAATATAATCTATTAATCAAAAATCGAGATCAGTAATTACTAGGAACTATTTTTTGGAATTAGTTTTCTTCTTAGATGCTGTTTTTTTAGCTGGTGTTTTTGTTGTCTTTTTAGCAGAGGTCTTTGCGGTTTTTTTAGCTGGAGCCTGTTTCAAAGATTTTAATTTCTTGTTTTTCTCATCTACCTGTTTTTTGAGTTTTTGTGCCTGTTCTTTTAATTTTTTATTTTTTAATTTTAGTTGTTGTTCAGCCTTTTCACGTTTCTTTTTTAGTAAAAGTAGTTCTTTTTCATCTTTTTTGAGTTGTTTTGAGTATTCGCTTTGAGTTTTGAGTTTTTCCTTTTCTTCTTGTGTCTTTTTTGAGATAATTTCCCGTTCTTTTGAAATATTGTTAATCATCTCTAATCGTTGTTCTTTAGCTTTGATCAAATCTTGTTCTTGAGATTTTATCAGTTTTTTGAGTTTTTCAGATTCATCAAGTTTTTTCTTTTCTTCGTTTATTTGAGATACAATTTCATCATAATCTTGTTTGGTTTTTTCCAAATCATTTTGTTTTAGTTTAATATCTTGTGCAATTTTTGCCTGAGTCAGTAATTGATTTTTTTGTTCTTCAGTCATTTTTGATAACAAAGTTTGTTCAGTTTGAATTTGTTTTTCTAATTTTTCTTGTTCTAATTGAGCCTGTGCAAGTTGTCTTTTTTGTTTAGGTAAATCCTTATTCATTTTAGATTTTTCTGAGTTGATTTTTTTGATTACAATAGTTCTTTCTTTTTTTATTTTTGCAAGTTCATCTTTTTGTTTAATGATGTCTGAAGATAATCTTGTTTGAGTTTCGATTTGTTGCCGTTCGTTATTAATTTGGGATTCAAGAGAGATTTTTTCACTTGAAACTTTATGTTCGTATTCTTTTCTATGAGACACTAGTTCAGATAATTTTAATCGGTTTGCATCTAATTCGTCTGAAATTTTTTGTTGTTGTTTTATTTTTTCTTCTTCAGTTTCAATTTTTTTTGTAATATCATCTAAAT
>CAYTNP010000007.1:19552-21813 GCA_964439165.1 uncultured Nitrosopumilaceae archaeon
GGATGTAATTTTGATTCAAGGTATTGAATGTCTGAATGATAAAGTGTTTTGTTATCTTTAATCATATCAGAAATGTGTTGTAAACGACCAGGGTCACCGTTTCCTGAATCAATTAATGTATTAATTTTTGAAACAAGATCATTGTCTTCCACAAATTCTTCATCAATATCAAATGAGGAATTTAGTTTATGTTCCAAATAGATTTGATCGCTTTGATAAAGTGGTTTTTTATTTTTCAAATATTCTAAAATATGATACAATCGTCCTGCATCACCATTGCCTGAATCAATTAATTGGTTGATTTTTTCAATAGTTTGACCTAGAGATAGATGTTGTAATTCAGACATGTCTTTACCGTTTTCATTTGGACATAGTAAAAATAACTTTTTAAAATTATCATTTGTGCCTAAAATTATTTTGATTTACGCAAGAAAAACTAAGTATATTTTATTATAAATCAGATAGGGAATCAATAATCATGAAAACAGGCATGCCAGTGATAATTGCAGGGATTATCATGTTTGTTTTGGGTTTAGCAGTGTTTTATTCAATTGAGACTGGTCAAACAGATCCTATTTTGAGAAATATCAAAAATGTCGGAGGCACATTTGTTGGTCTTAGTGGAATGGGAGTAACTTTGGCAGGAATTTTACTATATCTTATTAACAGAAATGAACCACCAATACAAGAAAATTTTGACCCAAATATTTGATCAAATGCTATTTCAAAAATAGCATTTTTCTCATCACAAGGATTTGAAATCATTTGGAAACTAAATTATAATAACAAATTCAAACTCTTCGTAATAATGTCTGAAAAAACCTGGTTGGGGGGAATTTACATCAAAGATGAAGGAGGCTATGAAATTATTTTAAAATCACTTGAACATTATAAAAAAAGATTGAGAAGTATTGGAGATAGTCCAGAATTAAAAGAAGCTGCTGCAATGTTTGCTCCATTACTTACACAGCAAGCAATGAAGGCACATCCCAAAGTCATAGAATTAATTCAGAAAATTCAGACAAGTGTAGATGACATTCAAAAAGTTAACAACCTAAAAGATGACGTTCCTCTAATTGAAAAGGCACTATTATGTTATGAATCAGATATTAACAAATCACGAGATACAGGACATGAGTATTTTTTAAAATTAATTGAAAATATTGAAGAATCATCAAAAGATCTTAATGTAATCAAAATTGCACTAAATAAAATTAAAGAATTTTCAGAATAATTTCAAAGTCCTTGCAGATACCAATCAAAGTAAGGGAGCAATGCAAGGGATTGTTTCTTTTTTTCAGTTTCATCTGAAATGTCTTTTATTTTTTGAATTTTTCCTTGAAGGTACTCTGATGTCAATTCACTTCTAAATTGAGGCTGAATTTGCTCAATTATTTCAATTATTTGCTCAGATGTAGAACCTTCAACATCATTTGTGATTTGTTTAATTTTCTCTTCTAATGACATGATACTAATTCAGAAATTCCCCATTATAATGCTATAAAATTATCAACATCTTCATCATCCCAAGTAAGACGAAATCTTCCAGTTACTCGAAACATCTTTAATTTTCCACCATTCTTAAAATGTAATTTATATAATTTATGAGATGCATCATCAATTTCCAAAGTTACATCGTCTTTGATTGTCTGAAAAATTGTAGGGTTATTAGATGTCTGAGTCCATTCGGTTTCATCAAAATCCATGTGAACAGTAGTGTAAAGTAATCCCATTAATTTAGATAAAAATTACCCGAATAAATAACTAGAGAATCAATCTGGTTTCAAGTTTTTTTGGGGTAGTAAAACGCCCAAATGGCTAACAACAGAAGGAAAAATAATTTCAAAATCCTTATCATTTCTAATTATTTTGATTACTTTGAAGATTAGTTGTTGTATCATCAAATGTTCATCTCGATAAAGGGTTTTTTTTGGATCTTTTTCAGAATCCAATATAGTAAATCCATTATCTATTTGAAGTAAATTTTTCAGTATTGTATTTGAAACAACTATTTTTTCATCAATATCTTTATGAGAAAAATCCTCATCTAGTCGTTTAATTTTTAATTTCAAATCATGAAAAAAAGAATTTGTGTTTTGTTCAATTTGCTGATAGGATTTATGTTCATAATTTTCAGATAAACCATAAAATTTCATATTTCCTTTACTAATTACTGAAATTGCTTGTTTGTCCAACAATGAATCTCTAGTTTTTTCAAAAGTAGTTTTTGCCATAAATTCTGGAACAATTAATTTCAACAA
>CAYTNP010000008.1:0-12048 GCA_964439165.1 uncultured Nitrosopumilaceae archaeon
GATTACCAATTAATTCCGAATTAATTCGGGTTGTAAAATCATCCCAATCAAAATTTAGATCGTCCTGAGAATAAGGATTGATAGATACAAGATAGAATCGAAGGTAATCTGCAGGATAATATTCTAAAAATTGTTTTAAACCAATATACCAATTTCGGCTCTTGGAGATTTTCTTTGATTGGAGTGTTAAATGGCCTCTAGTTGGAATGTAATTAGGTAGTTTGTATTCTTGATTAATACCCAATCGCATTGCAGGTAAAAAGAGATAATGATGATACACAATATCTTTTCCAATAAAATGATAGATATCTGCAGAATTCCAAAATTCTTTTCCATCAATACCTTTGTCATTAAGAAATTTTAATGCAGTTGAAATGTATGCCAAGTGATTATCAAACCAACCATAGAATACTTTGCCATCAGCATCATCAGCTGGAATTGGAACACCCCAAGGAATATCTCGAGTTATATCCCAATCAATTAATCCAGATTTTATCCAGTTTTGAACATATTTTTTTACATCTTTTTGTAGATTGTTATTTTCATCCAACCATTTTGCCAAAGAGTCTGCAAAATTTTTGAGTTTGAAAAAATAATGTGTTGTTTTTTCTTTTGTTGGGGGTTGACCACAAAGAGCACATTTGGGATTTGTGATTTCTTCAGGTACACGACCACAACTTTCACATAAATCAGAATACTGATCTTCAGCCTGACAATGAGGACAAATTCCTTTCACATATCTATCAGGTAAGAATTTTTTATCATTATTACAGTAAAATTGAATAATTTCTTGTTCGTAAATATGACCAGCCTCATTTAGTTTCTTAAAGACATCTTGAACAAATGCAATGTTTTCAGAAGAACTGGTTTTGTAAAAATAATCAAATCCAATATTAAATGCAGTAAAATCATCATAATCTCGTTTATTCCAATGAGCAACATATTCTGCAGGAGTTTTTCCTTCTTTTTCAGATTGAATCAATATAGGAGTTCCAAAGTCATCAGATGCACAAACATAGTAAGCCTCAACACCGTTTTGTTTTAAGAATCGAGTCGTAACATCTGCAGGAAGATATGTTGATGCAACATGTCCTAAATGGATTTCACCATTTGCATAGGGTAATGCACTAGTAATGATAGCTTTTTTGTTCATCAAATAATTCTCTGTAGTTAAGGTTAAGAAGTTTACCAGTTATTTGCATATTTGACTTGTTCTGGAGTCAATTTATCAATTTTTACATCCATTGCTTTCAATGCATCAAATGCAATTTGGATATCAATTTCTTTAGGTACATCAATAATTTTATTTTCCATTTTTTTATGATTTTTAAGAATATACAACACGGACAAAAGTTGGTTTGAAAATGATTGAGCCATTACTTCTGGAGGGTGTCCTTCAGCAGAAACTAAATTGGCCAAACGCCCTTGTCCAATCAAGTAAACTTTTCTACCATTTTTCAAAATACATTCATCAAGAGTTGGTCTAACTTCTTTTACAGATTTCGATTTCTTTAGTAAAAAGTCAGCATCAATTTCAACATCAAAGTGTCCAACGTTACCCATTATTGCACCATCTTTCATTTTCAAAATGTGTTCCTTTCTAATTACACTAGTCATACCAGTACAAGTGATAAACATGTCACCAATTTTTGCTGCTTGGGACATTGGCATTACTTCAAATCCATCCATATGTGCTTCAAGTGCTTTTACTGGATCAACTTCAGTTACAATTACTTTTGAGCCCATTCCATTACATCTAGATGCAACACCACGACCTACCCAGCCATAACCTACAACTACAACTCGTTTTGATGCCATGAGTAAATTCATGGCACGCAAATAACCATCAATAGTACTTTGTCCAGTACCATATCGATTATCAAACATGTGTTTTGTGTAAGCTTCGTTTACTAAAATTACAGGATAACGAAGTTTGCCTTGATTTTCTACAGCTCTAATTCTTGTTACACCTGCAGTAGTTTCTTCAGTTGCACCAAGAATGTTCGTGTCCTTGAATCGCTTATCAAAGTGTGCTTTGATGTTCATATCAGCACCATCATCAGTGAGAATAGTTGGTTTATGTTTGAGTACTTGATCAATAGACCAATCATAGTCTTTAACAGATTGCCCATGCCATGCATAAACATTGATTCCTTGTGATGCCAAAAAGGCGGCAATATTATCTTGAGTGGTTAAAGGATTGCCACCACAAACGGCTACTGTTGCACCTAATTCTTTAGCACCCATTAGTAAAACAGAAGTTTCTTTTGTAACATGTAAACAAAAACCAAGAGTAATTCCCTTGAGAGGTTTTGATTTCTTTAATCGATTAATAGTATTATCAAGAATTTGCATATGAGATCTAGCCCATTCATAAGATAGTTTTCCTTCTTTGATTAATTTAGGACTAGACTTTACCTTACTCATAAAAAATCAAAATCGAAATACACTATAAAAACACAACTCATGCGAATGTAAATAAATGACAAAAAAATTACCTAAATTATGACTTGGAAGAAAATTGCTGAAAAAGGGGAAATTGAGAAAGGTAAAGGTAAAGCATTTAAAATTGAAGATAAAACAATTGCAATTTTTAATCAAGACGGATATCATGCAATGGATGATTTGTGTGTTCATCAAGATGGATCAATTGCTCCAGGAAAACTTGATGGAGACATTGTTGAGTGCCCTCTGCATTTTTGGCATTATAATATCAAAACAGGTGAGCTTACAGACTATCTCAAAGATGTGAAATTGGAGACCTATTCAGTTCAATCAAGAGATGACGGCATCTACGTAGATATTTAGAAATAAAAAATTCTAATTCCCAATCAAAATTAGGCACAATTTTTATCCTCAAATTTTGTCAAGTAGTTATTGAATCAAGAAATCATTGATGAAATTAAAAATAAAGATTATTCAAAAATTACAGAAAGTATTGAGGATTTCCTATTAGAGAAAATAGAAAAAACAAATTCAAAAGGAGTGATTCTAGGATTAAGTGGAGGAATTGATTCAGCAGTATTAGCATACATTTGTAAAAGAAAACTAAAAGAAAAAACTCTTGCAATAATTATGCCAGATACTGAAATCACACCAAAATCAGAAACAGAAGATGCACTAAAGATGATCTCACTTACAGGAATAGATTACAAATTGGTAGACATTAATCCTATTGTTAAAGAATATTCAATGTATTTAGAACCTGATGAAAAATCAAAAGGAAATTTACGTGCTAGAGTGAGAACAAATATTTTGTATTATTATGCAAATCTCAAAAAATATTTGGTTTTAGGGTCTAGTGATAAAAGTGAATATAATATTGGTTATTTTACAAAACATGGAGATGGGGCATCAGACATTACGCCAATCATATCACTATACAAGCTTCAAGTCAGAGAAATTGCAAAATATTTACAAGTTCCAGAAAATGTAATCTCAAAAAAGAGTAGTCCTCATTTATGGAAAGACCATGAAGCAGAAAATGAATTAGGAATTACATATGAAGAGATTGATTCAATTCTGTATTGTTTACTTGAAAAGAAACTTTCTTTGGAGGGAATAGAGAAAATCACCTTAATTGAGAAATCTAAAATTGAGAAAATCAAAGAACTGAATATTAACAGTGAACATAAAAGATTGTTAGCACAAAAACCAGGCATAGAAGAATAATGAAACTACAAGACACGTTAAGAAATTCAGAGCAAGAATTAGAAAATTCAGAAAAACTTCGAATTTATCTTTGTGGAGTCACAGTTTATGATGAATCCCACATAGGACATGCAAGAACAATCATAGTTTTTGATGTGCTAAGAAAATACCTCGAATCAAAGGGAAGAGAAATTGAGTTTATTCAAAATTTTACAGATGTGGATGATAAAATAATCAATCGTGCAAACGCAGAAAATGTAACTGCAGATGAGATAAGTACAAAATACATTGAAAATTATTTTAAAGATTTTGATGGATTAAATGTAAAACGTGCAACAAATTATCCAAAAGCTACAGAACATATTGGGGACATTATAAAATTCATTGAAAAATTAATCCAAAAAGATGTTGCATATGTATCAAAAAATGGAGTGTATTTTGCAGTAACAAAATTCCCAGAATATGGTAAATTATCAAAAAAGAAAATAGATGAATTACAATCAGGTGCAAGAATTCAAGTTGATGAGGCAAAAAATGATCCACTAGACTTTGCAGTTTGGAAATTCTCAGATGTTGAACCTGTATGGGATAGTCCATGGGGAAAAGGCAGACCAGGATGGCATATTGAATGCTCTGCAATGAGTGTAAAGTATTTGGGGGAAAATTTTGATATTCATGGCGGAGGACGAGATTTGATATTTCCTCATCATGAAAATGAAATTGCACAGTCAGAAGCATGTACTGAATCACCATTTGCAAAAATTTGGATGCATGTAGGAATGGTTACAATCGAAGGTGAGAAAATGTCAAAGTCACTTGGCAATACAAAATCAATAAAATATGTTTTAGAGAATTGGGGCCCAAATATCATTAGACTATTTTGTTTGTCTGGACATTATTCCAAAGTAATCGATTACTCTGAAGAGATGTTAAAAGAAAATATTACAAAATGGAGACAGGTTGAATCTTGTTATTATGAATTAGTTCATGCAAATAATGAAAATAATCAAGATGTTTCACAAATGATTACAGAAATAGGCACAGAATTTGATACTGCACTTGAAGATGATTTTAACACACATCTTGCATTATCGGCATTTTTTCAGTTAGTCAAAGAAACAAACAGACTAGCTGCTGATGAAAAATTAGGAATTGAAGATGCAGAAATTATCAAAAAAGAATTTCATAGAATGATGAAAATTTTAGGTTTATCAATTCCAGAAATAACTGTAGAACAAAAACAAGAAGTAGATGAATTAATTAAAAGCAGAGAACAATTCAGAAAAGAAAAGCAGTTTGAGAAGGCTGATCAAATTAGAGACAAGTTAAATGAAATGAATGTAGAATTAATTGATCATAAACAAAGAACAATCTGGATGAAAAAAGAAAAAATCAAAATAGAAAATTAGTTTGTACTAATTATTTTTATGCCTAAAATAATTAGGAGTGTCTAATTAGTTGAATCTAATTTTCATTGTGTTTAATAGATTCAAAAACGTAATTATAACATGAATGCATGGAATAAATTTTGGAGTTGGTATGAAAATAAAATACTTGGAAGTGTAATTCTAATTGCAATTATTCAATTCATTCAAGTTCCACATATGATTTGGAATGCAGACATAATGTTAGAAGCAGGAATTGTTTCTAGAGTTCACCCGGTAATTGATTGGTTCTTGTATGGAGTAGATTTGATTGAAATCATTTCAATAATCAATGTTGGAATGATAATGTTTAGTCTTATCAAAAAAAGACGAAAACAAAGTAAACTTGATGTAAAAACAGCATAGACTAATCTTTTGCTTCCCAAATAACACGTTGTGGGAAGGGAATTTCTATTCCAGATTTATCTAAAGCACGTTTTACAGTAGTAAGTAGAATTGGTTGTGCCTCACTCCAATCATCTTTAGGATGCCATACCAAAACCTGAATATTCACACTAGAATCACCCAATTCTTCTACTCTAAATTCAGGCTCAGGAATTCGAAGAACATAAGGCATGGTGAGCAAAATCTCATTTTTTATCACAAAGATGGCATTTTCAACATCGTCTTTGTAAGAAATTCCCACCATCACATCAGCACGTCTTACAGTTGATACAGTTAACGAACGAATGTTAGATGTGAAAAATTTCTCATTAGGAATTCGGATAACTGTCCCATCAAACTTTCTAACTCTGCTTGAAAAAGTTCCAATATCTAAAAGAGTTCCAGAAATATTCATGTCAGGGATTTGTATGGTATCACCATGCTTTGCAGGTTTTTCAACAATAAGGAAAATTCCTGAAATCAAATTAGATACAACAGATTGTGTTGCAAATCCAATCACTACAGCAAAGATTCCACCTGCAACCATAATTCCAGATAGATCAATTCCCTGACTAGAGGTAAAAGCTAAAAATGAAATAATTATTATTCCAAAATAAATTAATTTGCTTAGATTTTGAGCAGTATCTTTTGGTAATGTTGGTGCATAGTATTTGTTAAAAAGTAATTTTACAATTTTTGCAACAATTACACCTACTGCCATAATAATTCCTCCAATCAATAAAGAAAGAACAGTTAACTCCCCAACAATTTGCATTTCAGATAAACTCTGAAGAAATTCTAAAGGCATTATTCTAATCCCATCTCCATACTAGTACTAACGGTAGTATCTTCCCATGTAGGGGATTTTGTCCAATCAGTATCAACTGAATCAATCTTTACATCAGCAATACTTACAACTGCACGTTTTCTCATAGTTACTTTGATTCCATCAATAATTGTTTTTGAGTCTTCGTAGAAAAGAGAGTTATCAGTTATTGGAAAAATAACTTTACTAACAGTCTGACCAGTAGATAACGTATTTTCTAGAACAATTTTCATAACACCTTCAATGTAAGGAATGGAATCATGATAATCAATTGCCAAAGAGACTTCAGCGTATTTACATAGAGTTCCAGTATCAGGAGGGCCATAAAGACCAAATCTAGAATTTACAGGATTACAAGTAATCCAATCAAGGGAGTCACGATGGGAATTATGAACTAAGAATATACCAATTTCTATTGGACAATGCACAAAAATACTAGCAGCGGAATTTTCACTGAGAAAAATTTCTTTATCAAATTTTAAAAATACATACCCTGTTCTTCGAGCAGGATGATTTAATGGTCTTATTGGTGCCAATTCAATTTTAACATCATTTGATTTTGTTGGAATCATTTTTTCAATAACTTTTCCTTCAGAATCTTTTCGGAAATAAGAAAAAGCATTATCACCTATTCGTTGGATTTTGATCTCAGTGTTTGGTAGAGATAATTCCAAATTTTCTTTAATATCATATATGCCATAATTTGAAAAATTTTCAGTACTCATTGTTTCAATTTTTTACTTGAAATCTAGAATTTATGCTCTCTTATTTGATGAGATCAAATAAAAATCAAGAATTTAAAAATAATCAGACATTGTTTTTTGTCTCATCATCATCACTGTATCTCCATGAGATAACCATTCAGTTTTACTAATACTCATTTTTTGAGATGCGACATTCAATGCGTTTTCAAAACTATCAGAAATTATAGGATTTTGTTTCATTGCCTCACGAATTCCTTCACGAACCTGCCAAACACCTACAGGAATAGCATATTCAGGCCTAATTTCTCTTAAAATTACAACTCCTGATTGAATTTTGTGCTTACTCAGGTATTCTAAAACACCCAATTTTGCTGCAAAATATGCACCAGCAATTGCTGGAGGATGATCAATTCCACGTGCATCTTCAGAATCAGAACCAAATCCTAAAACACCGTTTGAATACCAAGCTTCAATCATTTCATAAATCCATCTATGAGGAAATAACACAACAGAAAAAACATTTCCTAAATGAGAATATGAAAAAACTTTACATGAATCAATTAAAGAATAATCAAGAACTTCATCAACTAAAGATTTTGAAATAATATCATCAGTTGCAGTGATACTCCATTTTGTTGGAACAAGTTTTCTTTTTTGTCCAAGCATTCCAATGCTGAAACATTTTTGAATTTTTGAAATTTCAATTCCAGAATTATATAAATTTAAAACAGCATCTTGTGCTTTTAGATCTTTATCATAGAATGTTTTTTCAATATGTTTTACAGAAGATGTGCTAGAAAATTTTGCAGATTTAATTTCTCCAACAGGTCCAAAAGGAGCACTTTCTCCATCAAGAGAAATATTAGAAGAAGCAGATTTTTGAAAAATTAAATCAGCATCAGTAGGTTTTGAAGACATTGTAACTTCTTGGAGATTTTCAATGTATTTTCCTTCAGTAGCATCAATTGGAATTTTTTGTATACCACGAACTAAATTCAACCTGAAATTGACAATTTCTTCTAGAGTTTTTCCTTTCCATTTTTCAGGATTATCTAGCAAACTTGTATCTCCATGAACTGGAGGAACCATAGGACCAACAAACACTTTTGGGTAATTGTAAGAACCAACAAAAACAGATGGGGGACTAGTTCCACTAATAGAATCAGATGAAAACAAATTCCCATATTTTGATAGAGATTCATGCCATTTTGCTAAAATAGAATTTCGAATATCTTGAGAATTAGAAGACATCAAAAATTGTGCCTAAAATGTGCCTATTAACCTGCCTGATCAGAGTAGTTGACACAAAGTTAACTGAAATCAGAAATTATTTTTTTGCAGCACTAATCAAAGAGACAACATCTCTGTCCCTAAGCTGATAATCAACAGGCAATCTCAAATTATATCTCAAATCTTTTCCATACAAGAGTCCTTTGACTAAATCAGTGTGAATTTCTTTTGCCAAGTCATTAATTGTTGCACCATCTTTGAGTAAAATCAGATCAGGAAGAATTCTACCTTTCTTATCAGCAAGATTTTTGTCATCAGCCACAGGATAAACAGAATTCATTTTTAATAATTTGAAAACAGCCACATTAATTGCAAATTGCACACCGGTTCTCATATATTCTCCCATGATTCCTTTTTTGATGAAATCCAACGCTTTGATTTGTTTTTCATTAAGTTCATCTGATTTTAAAATTTCAAACTCTTCAGAACCAGGAGAGTATTTAATCAAACCTTTTTGTTCTGCTCGTCTTAAGCTAAATTCACTATCGCCACTAACAGGAATAACTATAGAATCATTATATCGTTCTCGTAGTCTTGCAAAATTTTTGTCTGCACCCTCAACATCTACTTTGTTTGCTACAATCAATGTTGGTTTTGAGATTTTTCTTAAATGAGATGTAAATTTTTTGCTATCAACCATGTCGTAATCATCAAATGGTTTTTCTTCCAGTCCAGTAGCCAAAATGGTTTCTTTAACATGTGTTTTGTTTACACCAATTCCACGATACAAATCAGTTATTACATCTACAACATCTGAACCATTTTGAATTAGTTTAGAGATTTTATCTCTATTTCCTTCCAAAATTTTATGATACCACATTATCAGTTCTTCTTCAATATCAGCAAAGTCAGACACAGGATCACCAGAACCAGTTTCAGTAATTTTACCTGTAGAATCAATTCCACCTGAAGCATCAACTACATGCAACAAAGCATCAGATTGAGCAGCAATAGACAAAAATTGATTTCCTAATCCTTTTCCTTTCCACGCATCTTTGATTAATCCAGGCAAGTCAATTAGTTCAATAGGGATGTATCTCCAACCATCAACGCATTTTGAATTGTTAGGATTATCTTGGATTTTGAATTCAGGATGCACACAAAGTGAAATTGCATGAGCAATTCCAGTGATGGGGGATTTTGTAGTAAAAGGGTATGATGAAATTTCTTCTGAAGACAAAGTAGCAGAATTGAAAAAAGTAGTTTTTCCAGTATTTGTTTTGCCGATTAAACCAAGTTTGATTGGCATAAAAATACAAACAATGCAGAATATTTATCTCTGCCTAGATAACAGGATTATTTTCTTTTACTTTTTCAAGTGTCTGGTGTAATTCTTTTAGAGCCCATTCAATATCAGAAAAGTCTTCTTGGGACAAAGATGATTTCCATTTTTCTAAAACAGTATTTGCAATTTCAGAGCAATTGTAAAGTAAATTCCAATAAGGATGATGTTCAGCAGTAGTATATGCTAATTCAGTCATATCATTTAATCCATTTTTTGCCCTTGACAAAGAAGTAATTTTTTCACCAAAAATTTTTACAATATCATTTTCAAGATCTTTTTCAATCTTTAATGGAACATTATGTGTTTCATGTTTTTTTGCTAAATCCAATAAATCATGATAAAAATTTTCAAAGTTTGACATGTTAATTCAGTCTTTGATGTTCAGCCAGCATACACCTATTAAAAACAACTTTGATACCATGGCTTTTTGCCAATTCTTCAGCTTCTAAATTATGAATACCTTCTTGTAACCAAATTACCTTAGGTTTTTTCTTTATAGCTTCTTTTACAAAAGGCAATACCTGATCTGAAGGTCTAAAGATATCTACAACATCAATTTGTTCATTAATGTCAGAAACAGAATCATATGATTTTTTACCTAAAATCTCATCAGTTGAGGGATTTACAGGAATTATATCATATCCATTTTCAGATAGGTATCTAGGCACGTAATGAGCAGCTTTTGAAGAATTTTTTGACATTCCAATTACTGCAACTTTGTTTAAAGAGAGAATTTCACGGATTTGATCATCAGTGAAATTATCAACTTCCATAAACACCATAAGAATTTAGAGAATATAATTTTTGAATCAATGAAAGGATTTTTTAAAAGTAAACAAAACCAAATAATATGATCGAAGAGCCAAAGGACGTCATTGTTTTGGGGGCAATCAAACATGGATTTAAAAAATTTGATAAAATTCAAAAATTAACTCAGATTAAACCTGAGGAATTAAATAAAATCTTAGAAGATCTAGAAAAAAAAGGATTCATTGCAGTTGAAGAAAAAAAAGGATTTTTTGGAAAGAAAATTGAAATTAAAACTACAGACAAGGGTTCTAAAGAAGTAGATGAAAGGGTGCACGAATTACAAAACAAATGGAATCAAATGTCAATGATTTACAAAACAGGAGATAAAGACAAATTAAAACAACAATTAGATGAAAACAAGTCATTTTTTCCAATGATGATGTTCTTTGGAGTAATGGATATGATGATGTTTAGTATGATGTTTAGTATGATGGGAATGGCAATGACAGATTATGTACCAGCTGAAAGCATGCCAGAAGGAGGAGATCCAGGAATGGATGATGGTGGCGGAATGGATGATGGTGGATTTGATTTTGATATTGGATTCTAGTCTAAATTTTATACTTGTGAAAAAAATAAACTGTAATTGAATTTCAATTCTTTTGACAATCCAGGCCTAGTAAAAGTTTTAAAATTTTTGCAAACTCATAATACGGAATATTTATCTGGACAGGATTTAAGCGACGTATTAAGAATTAGTAGAGTTGCAATTTGGAAGCATATCAAAAAAATTCAAGAATTAGGATACACAGTAGAATCAAAACAAAAACTAGGATACAAGTTAACATCAAATTCTGATTTACTATTACCATGGGAAATTACATCAGGATTAAAAACAAAAATGATTGGGCAACATGCATATTATTTTGATTCTGTAGATTCGACACAAAATCAGGCATTAAAAATGACTGAAGAATCAATCAAAGATGGGACAGCCATAATTGCTGAAAAACAAACTGGAGGCAAAGGAAGATCAGGAAGAAAATGGATTTCACCAAAAGGAGGAATATGGTTATCACTTATTTTGTATCCCAAATTCGACATTACAGTTACAACCTTATTTCCAATTGCATCAGCTCTTGCACTTTCAAAAGCAATTGAAAAAACATTCAAAATATCTCCGGAATTAAAATGGCCTAACGACATCACATTAAAGGGTAAAAAATTAGCAGGAATGTTAGTTGATGTATCATTAGAATCAAATAAAATTGAAAAATTAATTTTAGGAGTTGGAATAAATTTTGAGGTAAACGTAAAGCAAATTGAAAAAACACTCAAACAAACTCCAAATTTTTATGGAGTTGCATCACTTGCTGACCAAAAAAACAATATTTCTAAAATACAATTAACACAAACATTTTTTTCTGAATTAGAAAAAATTTATGAATCATTAAACAAAAAAGAAATCAAAAAAATTATTTTAGAATGGACAAAAAGATCATCAACAATTGGAAAAACAGTTGAAATAGACACAATAAATGGCAAAATCAAAGGAAAAGCAATCAAAATAGATGATGATGGGGCACTAGTTGTTTCAAATAATAACAAAACAGACAGAATAATTGCAGGAGATATAATTCATATCTCAAAATAAACTATTTTCTTGATTTAGTTTTTGGTTTAGTTTTTGGTTTAGTTTTTGGTTTAGTTTTTGGTTTAGTTTTTGGTTTAGTT
>CAYTNP010000008.1:12148-21246 GCA_964439165.1 uncultured Nitrosopumilaceae archaeon
TTAGAAGAAATCAAAGAAGATTGATCTTTAAGAATTTCTTTTAGTTCTACTTGTATTTCAAACACATTTGAAAGTAAAACTTCCAAAGAATTAGAATATTGTTCATAAAGTGATAATAATTCTGATTTTTTTTCATTTATTTTTGTAAGATATTCGTTATTTCGAATCAAATTTGTAGACTGAATTAATTCTGGAATTTCAGAAATAGGTTCATCTAATTTCTTCAAATCAATTTGAATTTGTTGTATTTTTTTTCGTAAATCATAAATTAATTCACCAACGCCAAGATCTTTCAATACAAAAACACATGAAATGAATAAATTAAAGATTTTCTAATTCACTCCTCTAAAAAATGGAATTATGTAGTAACAAATAGAAATAAACCCCACATAAAACAAAAATACAAAAATGAAAAAAGGAATCATATTTTTTTTCATAGGAATTACATTATTTTCAACAAATGTTGTTTCAGAAAATGCATTTGCACAAGTAGAGAATCCAGAAGAGATGTTTAATTTAGCAATGATGCATTTTGGAAAAGGAGAATATCAAGAAGCAATTACTATCTATGATGAAATTTTAGAGATGGCACCAAACAACATTTCAACTCTAAAAATGAAGGGCATTGCACAAAGTAATTTAGATTATCACGAAAAATCATTAATGCAATTTTTTAAAATTTTACAACACAAACCAAATGACATTATTTCACTTACAGGTATGGGAGTAGGGTTTGGGAATTTGGGAGAATATCAAGAATCACTCAAATATTTTGAAAAGGCAATTCAAGAAAAACCAGACAGCACAGTAATCAAAAACTATAAAGAATTTGTAGAAAAAGTAATTTCAAAGTATCCATACACACCAACAATAAAACCAGATGGTTTAGAAAAACAAGAAATCACAACAATCCCACAATGGGTGAAACCCATAGCAAAATGGTGGTCAGAAGGAAATGTTGAAGATGAAGAGTTTACATCTGCACTATTATTTTTAATTAATAACAAAATAATCCAAATTCCTATAGTAGAATTTGATGGAATTTCAGATGAAAAAATTCCACAATGGGTGAAAAATAATGCAGGGTGGTGGGCATCGGGGGAGATTGATGATGATGCATTTGTCTCAGGAATTCAATTTATGATAAAAACAGGAATTATTACAGTAAAAATTGATGAGACAGTTCAAAAATCTCAAGAAGATTTAGAATATGAGTCATACCTTTTTGAAAGATATCTTAAAAATATTTCAAATAACATTTCAAAAGAAAAAAGATACATTGAATTTCCAAACCCCAGTCAAGACGTAATTAAAAAATTCCTTAGAGATTATGTAAAATGGAACTTTGAAAGTGAAGTGAAAAAAGCATCTAAGAGTTTTCCAGATCCAACTTATGAAAAAATTGATGGTGTTTACATTATTTACTACAAAGTATTCATTAACGAACAACCCACAGGATTACCGTTAGATCATGTTAGTACATTAAGAAATTCATTTGAGTTTTGGGAATCCCAAGAATTGACTACAAATAACCAAAAAGCAAAAATGAAATTTGAAGTAACAACACAAAAGCACGAAGCCAATGTTTGGGTCACATGGGTTGTACGGGACATAGGCGAAGGTGTTTTGGGTCATGCGCATTTAGGGAAAGGAGTAGTAGAAGTTACTCTAGGTGATTACAATTGTGATGGAAGTTTTCAATTGTATGATGTGAATAGTGTAGAAACTATAATGACTCATGAATTAGGGCATTCAATTGGACTAAAACATGTAAGTGAAAGTGACAGTATAATGTATCCATCATTTTCTCCAAATTACGCATACTGTCTATTAAGCTAAAGTAAATAAAATGAAATTAGCTCAACCTACACACAATTAACCTTCAAAAAGATTGTAAAATCAATATTAATGAAAATACGAGTAATTATTCATATGCTTAAAAATACAGTCACTTCAACTCCAAAATGTCCATCATGTTTGAGTAAAAAAATTGTCACTGATGAAAATACTGGAGAATTATTTTGTGGAAAATGTGGATTGGTATTAAATGATAAAATTGCAGATACAGGTGCAGAATGGCGTTCATTTTCAAATACTGAAGGTAACAAAGCAAGAACAGGTGCTGCAACATCACTCACAATGCACGACATGGGTCTATCAACTGTAATTGGAGCAGTTAACAAAGACTCAACAGGAAAACCACTTTCAGCCAGCGTAAAAAGTTCCATTGAGAGATTAAGAACTTGGGATAGTAGAAGTCAAGCAAATTCTTCAGCTGACAGAAATTTGAGACAAGCACTAAATGAAATGGACAAACTAAAAGACAAATTAGCATTAACTGATGCAGTTATTGAAAAAGCAGCTTATATTTACAGAAAAGCAATGGAGAAAAAACTAGTAAGAGGTAGATCAATTCAAGGTCTAGTTGCAGCATGCTTGTATGCAGCATGTAGAAATACAGAAACTCCAAGAACATTAGATGATATTTCTCAAGGAATCAACATTAGAAGAAAAGATGTTGCTAGATGTTACAGATTAATTTTTAGAGAATTAGAATTAAAAATGCCAGTAGTAGATCCTGTTAAAGGAGTCTCAAGAATTGCCAGCATTGCAGAATTGAGTGAAAAAACTAAACGAAAAGCAATTGATATGCTCAACATAGCAAAAAAACTAGGAGCAGTTGCAGGAAAGGATCCTATGGGAATTGCAGCTGCTGCATTATACCTTTCATGTATTAGTACAGGAGAAGTAAAATCGCAAAAACAAATTTCTCTAGCATCTGGAGTAACAGAAGTTACAATTAGAAATAGATGTACAGGATTAAGAAAAATCTTAGATATCTAAATTATTTTTTGATCTTTTAAACTCTAATTTATCCCAAGGAAAAACAACATAGCCATCATTGTTTGTTTTTTTTGCATAAATCAAATTTTTTGGATAATTTTTCCCACGTCGGGCATACAAAGTTACAAAAACAAATTTTGAAGGGGAATCTACTTTAGAGAAAACTTTGTTAAAAGCATCACCAGAATCATAAATGTCATCGACAAATAAAGAATCTGAAGAAATTTTCTTTTGATCAATCAAGATAGTTTCAATTCCCAAATAATCTGCAACAAGTCTTGATGGAACCAAACCACCTCTACTCAATGTAGTGATACTAGAAAAATTCCTGTTTAATTTTAGAATTTTTTTACAAAGCAACTCAACTAAAGAATCAATTTCATTCCAAGATACATTTTGTTCTAATGTCATTTGATTGTATAAAATTTTGAATGAATTAAAATTGTTAGGATTAAAATGTCTTCATAGGAGATTTTTTCAAATGCTCAATAATTTTCAAGACTTTGAATGGAAGTTTGCCAAAATCCATCTTTTTTTCACAAGATAGTAGTAAAACATCATCATTAGATAGAGGAAAACTCATCACAATTACTTTATCTCTATAAGACATTGAAAAATGAACTTCACCAAATTCATTATCAAATTCATGGCGCATTCTTACACGTAAAGCCAATTCCATGAACATCATTTCATCTTGTTTTTGAGATTATAGAGAAAGTAATCCTTTTTTCATACCTCCAGCCACCAAATGACCCCTACTGTTGATGAATCGTGCTGAACGCATTTGAGGGCTAAGTTTGGTGATTTTTTGACAGATTTTTTCTAGCTCTTCAACATTGTCCATTAGTTTAATTTTACAAACGAACTATTTATTGCGATCTGTATTTACTGAACTTTGTGAAAACAGATTCGCCTAAAGAGATGACAGATTACTACAAGCATTTATCGCTTTTTTGGACAGACATTATGCATTTGATGTCAAGTAAACCACAGGCATTAACATCAATTGGCCCAATGAGAGCATTTGCATCAAATTCAAAAAAAATATCCACAGAACTTATTGAGATTAATGATTTATTGATGGAATTCAACAAGTACTATACAGAATATTATAAACAACTTTCAGATACATGGGGAGTTGCTCAAAAAAAAGTAAATTTGAAAGCACCTGAAATTCCTCAAGATATTGAACAGATTGACGCAGTCAAAAGAATTTGGATAGATATTTTTGATAACGATTTTACAGAATTATTTGACTCTGGAAAGTTTGGAGAAAATTATGGTAAATTAGTTTCTAAAGAATTAGAATTAACAAAACATTGGAATAACATTACAAATGTAATATTACAATCAGTCAACCTTCCAAGTAAAGAAGAAATCGATGAAGTGTATAAAGAAATTCATTCATTGAAAAAAAGAGTAGGCAAACTAGAATTAGAATTGAAAAAGAGGGATATGAAAAAAAATGCAAAGTGAATCTAGAATAGACCCAAAAATTGTAGAAGAGATTTTAAAATTTAGTAAAAATGTAATTGAAGCACCAAAATTAGTTTCAGCTCCTGATGAAATCAGTTTAGAGGTTACAAAACATGATGTAGTTCAAGAAATGGATAAGACACGACTGTTACATTATGAACCACTTACAGATAAACAACACAAAACTCCTTTACTAATTTCATATGCACTAATTAATCGATTTCATATTTTAGATATTCAACCTGAAAAAAGTTGGGTACGTAATTTACTAGAACAAGGATTTGATGTATACATGTTGGATTGGGGAACACCAACTAGTATGGACAAATATCTTGATTTTGATGATTATGTTAATGGGTATTTAGATTCGTATGTAGAATATATCAAAAATGAATCATCCTCTGAAAAAATATCATTACAAGGATATTGTACGGGAGCTACAATTGCAACTGCATACGCATCACTACATCCTGAAAGTGTGAAAAATTACATTGCTACTGCTCCAGTAATTGATGGGTGGAGAGATACTACAGTAATTAGCAATCTTGCAAAACACATGGATGTGGATAAAATGGTTGAAACTATCGGAAACATGCCTCCAGAATTCATGTATTATTGTTTTTCAGTCCTAAAACCATTTGAGCAAGGAATAGAAAAATACGTCAATTTTTTCAAAAATATTGAAAATAAAAAATTTGTAGATAGTTTTCTCAGAGTAGAGAAATGGTTAGGGGATACACCTCCAATTCCTGGAGAATTATTCAAACAGTGGATAAGAGACATTTATCAAAAAAATTTGCTTATTCAAAATAAAATGCACATAGAGGGAGATCTGATAGATTTGAAAAAAATAGACATGCCAATATTTACACAAGTAGCAGTAGGAGATCATCTAGTTTCACCAGAATGCAGCATGCCGCTTCATTATGCAGTAGGAAGTGAGGATAAAACATTGAGAATGTATCCAACAGGACATGTTGGAATGATTGCTAGTTCACTTTCTCAAAAGAAAGTATTGCCTGAGCTAGGAAAATGGTTACAAGAAAGATCATAAAAAAGGAAAAAAGGGTATATAAAAAATAGATTTTCCACTAGTTAGTTTTGGTGGTAAATGCTGAAATCCAAGACTGTAGAATGTTTCTGTTTAGTTCAGCAAAGGATTTTGCGTTATCGTTAAAGGTTTTGATATTTTGTTGTGTTGCATCAATTGTTGCAAGGGTTACTTGATTTTGAATTGATGTTGCCTTTACGACTTCTTCAGTTGTATCTTGAATTACTTTGATTGATGCTTCAGGAATGTTTGCAGCAATACCTGCTTTCTTTGCATATTGTTTTTGTAGGGATACTGCTGAATCTGCAATATTTTCATATGCTTGAATGAATTCCTGTTGTACATTTGTAATTGCTTGATGATACTGTGGTACTGATGTTCTAATACCATTGAAGAATTTATCTACGTTTTGCTGATATACAGAAAATATATCTTTGTTACTTGAATGTGATTGTTCGTTCTTACTCATTGTTTCACCTCCCTAGCTTTTGATGAATTTTTTGCTATCGGAAGAATAATTACTTGTACTAAATCACCCTCACCTAATCCCAAGGCATTACGTTCTGCTTCTGGAATTGAGATTCTGCCATTACTACCAACTGTAGTTTTGTATGCACCCCAATTCATAAAGGATGGAAGCATTTGACCAATGCTAAACATAGTATCCATGCTTTTGTTTTGCATAGAAGATACATTTTCCATAACAGTTGATTGAGCTTGTTTTGTGCTATCAGACATTGTCTTTAGAGCATCTAGAGGGTTGAAAGTTTGACTAGTTTGATTATTCATAAGAGAACCAAAACTTTTCATAAATTCAGTTTGAGCATTTCCACTCTTTTGAATCCAATCCTTGAACATTTCTGCTGGATTGTACAGGTTTTCATTACCACTCATTGGTAATAGATGGAATAAGATGGTATTTAAGTACACCTAAGAGGGATTGATAAATTCCAATACTTTAGAGGCAAATGTAGACGGGTCCTGAACATATGGAGTATGTCCACAACCATCCATTCTAAAAAATCGGCAATCTTTGATTGATGCAACAAACTCATCTGCATGTTGAATAGGAATTACAGGATCTGCAGCACCCCAAACTATCATTGTAGGTGTAGTTATGGTTTGTAATTTTCTTGTGATAAGTTCTGCATTTTTTAATCCCAAAATAGTAGACATGAAAGCAAGTTTTGCATTTGGTAAACGCATTCTCTCAATAAACCCATTAACTATTTTTTCATCAACTTCTTTTCCAGAACCCTCCATCAATTCAAAAGCATTTTTTGCATTCTGTTCATTAGGATATAATGCCGCCATGATGTATGCATCAAGTGCAGGAGTAGATTGTTTCATCATGCCAGAAGGAGAAACAAGAATTAGTTTTTTGACATTTTCAGAGTATTCAGAAGTATATTCAGCAGAAATTTGCCCACCTAAAGAAGATCCAATAATTATTGGACATTTGATTTTTGCAGTAGTTAAAAAATCATTTAAGAAGTTTGAAAAAAAATCCAAAGTATAATCAGCTATTGGCTTATCGCTCAAACCAAATCCAATAAGATCAGGGATTATTACACGAAAATGTTTCTCAAATAACGGCATTACTTGATCCCACCGCTCAGCTGATGCACCCAAACCATGAATCAAAACTAGAGTATTTTCAGAATCGCCTGATTCCAAATAACGGATTTTATTTTCACGTACTTGAAGAAATTTCTCTTCCATTATTTTAGCGTCAATTTCAGCAATAGATAAGTTTTCATGAAAAAACCGATCAGTGATTTTTAGACATAGTTTAGACAATTATGTTTTTTAGTGTCATAAATTATCAATTTGTGTGATAAATAAAAAAATAACAAAAATACTAGTGCCATTAGACGGATCTAAAAATTCACAAAGAGGGCTTGAAATGGCCATTGTTTTAGCAAGACAATGTGGGGCAACACTTACAGGAGTTTACTCAATTAATGTTCCATCACGCTCAGAATTCAAAAGTTCAGGCGCAGTCAGAGATTCACACAATAAAGCAGTGAAAAAATTCATGGAAGAGGCAAAAACCCTAGCTGCAAAAAATGGAATCGTCTTTAATGAGAAAATAATGTCAGGTGAAATAGGATACAATATAATCAAACTAGCTCAAGGTAAAGCAAAATTTGACATGATTGTAATGGGCTCTAGAGGTAGAAGTAATACAAAGGAGATATTTTTTGGAAGTGTTTCAAATTATGTTACACATACATCCAAAATCCCAGTACTAATTGTAAAATAATTTACATTCCACATTTTTTGAAATATTTTTGATGATACTCTTCTGCTTTGTAAAAAGTTGGAGCAGGAACAATTTCAGTTACTATAGGAGAGTTGTGTTTTCCAGAGGAATCCAAAGATTGTTTTGATTTTTCAGCAATTTCTTTTTGAGCATCATCATGATAAAAAATTGCAGAACGATACTGTATTCCAACATCAGGTCCCTGACGATTCAGAGTTGTAGGGTTGTGATTATTCCAGAAAACATCTAATAATTCTTCAAAGGTAATTTCATTTGGATCATATTCAACTTGAACAGCTTCTGCATGTCCAGTTTTATCAGTACATACTTGTTCATATGTAGGATTTTCTACATTTCCTCCAATGTATCCTACTTGAGTAGAATGTACACCTTTTGTTTTACTTAGTAAATCCTCCACATGCCAAAAACATCCTGCACCAAATGTTGCTTTCAAATCATTTTACAATAAATTACATCAAATTAAAACTATTTGTGTAGAAAAAATCTAATTTACTAAAATTATCCCTTCACTAATTAAAAATTCCAATGAAGATACGAATTCTTTTTCAGAAATTAAATCCTGAGACCACCAATGTGCGTTATTTCTAATCCAATTAGGAATTTCATTATTTTGAATCTCATTTGGTGCAACATTAGAAATCATGATTATTTTATTTTCTATCATGTATTCTATTCCATCTAAAAATACTGAATCAGTAATATCTCCAGTGGCCCACCATTGGGCATTATTTTGAATCCAATCAGGCACAGAAACAGGGTTAGAATAACCTAAAACATTGTAGATAGAAGAATGTGGGAATTGAGAATCAAACCAGGATTTGTAAGTAGACTCATTATCATATCTGTCAAGATAGTATTGTGGAGATTTATCTAATGAAGGAAAGTTTGGAATTAGAAATTTCAAAGTGAAGAAAGAAGATTCAGGTTCCGATATAGTTTCAGGTGCAGGTGTTTGTTCTGGTTCAGGTGTTTGTTCTGGTTCTACAGGTTCTTCTTCAAAAACATCAAATGATTCTTGGTACTCTATTGATTTTTCTAAACTATGTCCCTCAGAAGTAATTTTTATCGGATATATTCCAAATCCAGACCAAGTAGGACCTCCAACACGAATGTCAGTTGTAAAAAACCCATCAGAATTTGCAATAGCAGAAGACAAAGTTACAAAATTAGATCTATCAGGATTAAAAATTACGATAGTTACAGTAGGGGAATCAGATTCAGATGAGACATTACCAGAAACATGAATAATTTCATCAGAAAAATAAACAGATTTGTCGGTAGTAATTTCAATTACTTCCCCGTATGCAGAAAAAAAGATTAATGGTAAAAAGAATAAAGTAAAAATTGTAATATACTGAATCATATTAAAAAAGAATCAGATAGATAATTAAAGAATTTCTCAAGGTTTTGATAGTCTTTTAGAAACATCAGTAAAAATTT
>CAYTNP010000009.1:0-2576 GCA_964439165.1 uncultured Nitrosopumilaceae archaeon
TAAAATTTTTACACAAATAAAATTTATTATTTTGATAACCAAATGATAATCATTTGATAACCAAAATTCGATATTGTTATTAATTTAAAATTAATTTTTTTTAGTAATGGTACTTGATTCTGGAGATACAGCATGGATGCTCGTAGCTGGAAGTCTTGTATTACTTATGATCCCTGCATTAGGTCTTTTTGAATCTGGTCTATTAAGAAAGAAAAATGCAGCTTCAATTTTCATGCAAATCTTCTTTGGTTTGGCATTACTAAGTGTCATGTGGTTTGTGTTTGGATTTAGTTTATCGTTTAGTCCTTCAGAACATGGTTTAATCGGAGATATGCAATGGGTATTCCTCAAGGGTGTACCTTCTGATGATGCATTGCCTTTTGCTCCAACTATTCCTGGAGTGTTGTTTGTCAAATTCCAGTTGATGTTTGCATGTATTACTCCATTATTACTTACAGGAACAATTGCTGAAAGAATGAAGTTTAGTTCCTTTATCGTATTCATCTCTGCATGGTCCATGTTAATTTACTACCCTCTAGTTCACTGGGTATGGGGTGGTGGCTGGTTAGCACAATTAGGTGTTGTAGACTTTGCAGGTGGTATTGTAATTCACACTAGTGTTGGTATGGCAGCTTTATCTGCTGCTCTAGTACTTGGAAAAAGAAGAAATTATGGTCCTGCTATAATGATTCCACACAGTATTCCATTGGCTGTTTTAGGTTCATCATTGTTATGGCTTGGATGGTTTGGATTTAATGCTGGAAGTGCACTTGCAGCATCTGGTGGCGTTGCAGGTAATACTGTAATTGTAACTCACATGGCTTCATCAGTTTCTGCTTTAATTTGGGCAGGACTTTCATGGGTAAGAACTGGAAAGCCTTCAGTTGTAGCAACAATTAACGGTGCAATTGCTGGACTTGCTGGAATTACCCCTGCTTCAGGATTTGTAAGTGCAGAACATGCATTTATCATTGGAATTGGAATTGGTATTATCTCATACTCTGGTGTAGTACTATTCAAAGAAAAATTAAAGATTGATGATGCACTTGATGTCAGCTCTGTTCACGGAGTTGCAGGAATTGTAGGTGCATTAGCAATTGGTATCTTTGCTAGTACTGCAATTAACCCTGGTGGCGTTGATGGTTTACTATTTGGTAATCCTGATCAATTATGGATTCAAGCAATAGGTGTCGCAGTTGCAGCAGCCATGGGATTTGGTGGAACTTGGATTTTGATGCAAATCATAAAACATCTAATTGGAATTCGAGTCTCTCCTGAAGTTGAGGATATTGGATTAGATATTAGTGAACACGCGGAATCTGCGTATTCTGATGAAGAGGAATTCATGCTGGATATGGACACATTTACAGATGAATTACAAGAAAAAGATGAAATATTCCGTAAAAAATAACCCTTTGTGAAACAACTATGACCAATAATTATGACGAATTAACTAAACAAATCCTTGATTCTTTTCCACAAGTAAGATTTGCTGGTATTGCAAATAGCAAGGGTGAGTTAGTTGCAGGTGGACAAAAAGATGATGTTGAAAAATTACTAGTCGGAGATGAAGTAAAAATGTCAATTCACTATGCATTACAAAAAAGGGATCTTTACACAAATTTGGCATACAAAATTGGTCATGAAAGATCATCAATTACTGAATATGACAAAGTAACTATGATTAGTATTCCAATAAACTCACAAGAGATATTTCTAATCAGTACTGAACCTAGATCAGAATATCTAAAAATCATTGATGATGTTTATTCAAAAATTGATTTACAAAAATAGAGGAAATTTTGAAAAAACGTGTAACAATTGTATTAGAAGATGATTTAGTAAAAAATTAAGAATAATTCAATCCAGACAAATCTCTGAACTGCAAGAAAATGTGAGTTTTTCTGCAGTATTGACAAATTTATTGAAAAAATCATCTTCTGATTGGAAGCCTTGATATTCTAAGAATATTATCATAGATGTAAATTGGAAATCGGATTCAGCTTAAGCAAAAAACTCATTTTACTAGTAATGCTAGTATCAGTTATTGCACTTTCAATCACTGGATTTCTTAGTTTTAATTATGCTGATGAAATGCTAAAACAAAGAGCAGGTGATCAATTATTAGGAGAATCTAATGTACGGGGAGAAACATTACGATTACTTTTAGAATCACGAATTGAACAAAACAATATTCTTGCAAACGATCCTATGATTCAACAATTAACTACACAAATGAATCATGTTACAGATGATAAATTAAAAATTACAAAAGACATTAACCGAAAAGACTTTTTGATTCAAGTCCAAGCATTTCAAGAATTAATTGGATTCTCAATTGGTTTTGAAGATGTAAAAATTATTGGAAAAAGTGGAGATGAATTTTTTTCACTAGTAGGAGTTAAAAATGAAAATTATAAAGACAATGAATATTTCCAAAAAGGAATTAGAAATTCCTTCATTGAATTTGAACCTGCAGAATCTGGAAAAAAGATGATAGTTGTTTCTCCAGTTTATGCTGATAATAGTAAAAAAGGCGATGAACCAATTGGAATAATTATTTCAAAAATGAGAAC
>CAYTNP010000009.1:2676-19210 GCA_964439165.1 uncultured Nitrosopumilaceae archaeon
TTCTCAGATCAAAGTGAAAAATATTGTGTTGGCTTGATTGATATAATGAATTCAACAAAAATTTGCTCTAAACTATCAGATACACAAACAAGTGATTTTTACAACATTTTCATAAATTCAATGGGAAGTATCATTAGAAAGTATGATGGTGTGGTTGTAAAAAATATTGGAGATGCACTTCTTTTCTATTTTGTAGTTGATCCTAAAAATGAACTAACTTCATTAAAAAATTGTATAGAATGTTGCTTGGCATTAAGTAATGAACATGATAACCTTTCTAAAAAATTAAAAGACAAAAGTCTTCCAACATTAAATTATAGAATTAGTGCAACTTATGGAATTGTAAGAATTGCAAAAACATCTACATCTTCAGTACATGATATTTTTGGAACTACTGTTAATAGATGTGCAAAACTTAATCGAAGTGCTTCTGCAAATGGAGTTGTTATTGGTGAGGACTTTTATCAAATGGTAAAGGATCTTGAAAAATACATGTTTAAGAAAATCCACACAAAATTGGTTTCATCTGAACATGACTATGTAGGTTATTCTGTTTCGATAAAATCATTTTTGAAAAACAGTTCTAGCAGTCAAATACGATAAAATCCAATTAATAATATGAGAATTCTATTTTCTCTTTTTGCATTTGTGATTATTACTTCATTTTCATCAGCATATGCTGAAGAATACATTATTGATATCCCATTTGGTGCCTATAATCCAGAACTAAACACGCCTGCAGAAGTTTGGTATGATCCTCCTCAAATCTTTGTTACAGTAGGCGATAAAATTACTTGGTACAATGATGATAGAGAAAGTCATACAGTAACTAGTGGAGATGGTCCTGGAAGATTTGGATGGATGGATAATAAAGAATTTGGCACACCTGATGGAATTTTTGATAGTGGAAATTTCCAACCAGGTGAGTCTTGGTCATATGAGTTTAAAGAATCAGGAAATTTTTCATACTTTTGTATTATTCATCCTTGGATGGAGGGAATTGTAATTGTTGAAAAAGAAATTCCAGATTTTCCTCATGATGCAACAGGAAAGAAATTAGAATTTCCATTATTACAATATACTCCTGATAGAAATATTGAAGTGAATTTGTCATGGGATCCACCAGTAATTAAAACTCATGAAAAAATTCAATTTGTATATCAATTCTATGATCCAAAAACAAATTCAAATCTTGCAAAAATGAAATATGATTTTATAATATTTCAAAATGGAAAAGAACTATTTCGTGATGAAGGACTAAGCCAAATTGGTGGTGATTATAGGAACTTTGTTTTCACTGATTCAGGTTCCATAATAATTAGAATAAATGGAATACATTCACCCTCAATTTTAGCTGAAGAAGGTGTTACTGTATTTGGTGATGTTGAATATGCAGCACAACGTTCAGTCGATTTTACTGCAGCAGTTTATGATAATCCAGAAAAAACTTCACATGAAACTTATCATATCAAACCTGCTCAAAGATTAACAGTTTATTACGAATTGATGATTTTCATCATTCTTATTCCTGCTGTAATGTTTATTGCAGCATTGCTTTGGCAAAAGAGAAAACCAAATGTGAAACAAGATAAATCTAGTGCTGTTTAATTAAAAATAATAAAAAAGAAATTAAAAATTGATTGAATTAATCTAATCGATTAACTCAGTCCAACCTTTGACGAAGACTGAATCTTTGTGCAATGGGACAGGTTGTCCAACTGTAAAGTCCATTGGTCTCATCCAAAAGATTGCTTTTGTTGGGCATACACCGATGCATGCACCATCAGAAATACATCTTTCTGGGTAGAAAACAAATGCTTTGCCTCTTTTCCAGCCTTCTACTGGTTTTACTCTAAGGACATCAGGACCAAGTGTTGTACAGATTTCTACACAGAGTGCACATCCGATACACATTTGTTCGCTTATGTCTGGAATTATTCCTACTGGCATAACAAAATAAATTCGAGATTCATTACTTATATAATTTATCTAAAAAATCCATTCCATAACACCGTTTCAGATTTTATAACGGCGTTTGGTTTTTGATCGCAAAAAATTACCTATTTTACTTGGATTTTGAATTTTTTTGAATCAGAATTACCCAAAGTACTAATCATTAGATTTCCCTGAAATTTTTTTAGAAAATAGACACCTGTTTTTTCTGATTTGATTATCTGTTTTCCCCCAGGAGAAATTACCCATTCATTATTGTCTTTTTTTCTAGCCATAGCAGAAATAACAACTGATGAACTGGTTTCTCTTCCTAGAGATGAAAGTAACATGATACATGAATTGATGAATCTAGCTGACTCTAAATCATCAAACATGTTATAGACTCCATTAAAAGAGTCAATTACAACAAGAACTTTTTGTTTTGATGCATTTGAAATGATTTTTGATAATTTATCTTTCCAATCACTTTTTTCAGGATGAAATATTGTTACATTATCATTTTTTTGAATCAACCCTGATTCAATATATCCTGTATACAGTAAATCCATGTCAACAAAAATTACAGGAATTTTTACTGAATTAATCAATATGTTTAGAAATTCTGCTTTGTAAAATGGCTCAGAACACAATACTATACTTGGTATATTTTTTCCAAACTCATTTTGAACAAGTGATAAATCATTATCTAAAACCCACTCAGGACTTTTATCCAACACTACTTTAGCATTTTACAGATATAATAATGAATTTAGAATCAAAAGATATTTCAGAAGATTTCCCAAAATCTGATAAAATCTATCTAAATAATGCATCAGTATCTCTAATGCCTCTACAAAGTATTGAGGCTATGAAGGATTTTCTTTTAGAATACAATTCTATTGGTCCTGATTCAAAGGATTCAGAACCATTTGTTACAGAAAAATTAAGAGATGTAAGAAAGATTATCTCAAAAATTATCTCTTGTCAACCTGATGAAGTTGTTCTTACTCAAAGTACAACTGATGGAATCAATATTGTAGCAAACGGACTAGCTTTTGATGAAAAATCAAATATTATCATTCGTGGAATGGCCCATGAACACCATTCAAATTTTTACCCTTGGATAAATCTAAAAGAAAAAATCTCAATTAAGGATTTGCCTATTGATAAAAACGGTTTTTTCAATTTAGATGATTTAGAATCTTTTATTGATGAAAATACGAAACTTGTGGCACTTAGTCATGCATTGTACAACACTGGTGCTATTTTACCTGTAAAAGAGATTGCAAAAATTATCAAAGAAAAATCTTCATTCTTTATTGATGCTGCACAAACTATAGGATGTATTGGAGATATTGATGTATCTGAAATTAATTGTGATTTTATGTCATTTAACGGATCTAAGTGGCTCTGTGGTCCAATGGGTACTGGTTTGTTTTATTGTAATAGAAAATCAAGTGAATTACTAGAACCTCAAACAATTGGTGGAGAATCTGCAATCATTTATGATCAAACAAATTTAGCTTTCAAAGAATTACCTGACAAATTTCAAACAGGATTTAGAAATTATGTTGGTATAGTCGGATTAGAGTCATCTGCAAAATACATGTTAGATTTTGGAATGAAAAATATTCACAAGAAAAATCAATACCTCTCAAATCTTTTTAGAGAAGAACTATCAAAAATTCCAAATATTATTTTGTATGGACCAGAAGATCAAGATGATAGAACAAGTATTGTATCATTTAACATTAAAGGATTAGATTCACAAGAGATGGTAGACAAGTTAGAAAAACAAAATATTATTTTGGCTGTACGAGAAATTATGGAGCAAAAAATAGTTCGAGCTTCTCCTCACTTTTTTAATACAGAATCTGAAATTCTTAAAGTAATTGATGCTATAAAGAAATTATAGATTTTCTTGTTCTTCAATAACCATCATGGTCAATGTTGATTGAACTTTACCTATTTTTCTAATTTTGTTTGTAATAATTGCACGTAGTTTTTCAGCATCATCTGAGGTTAATTTTAAGACTATATCGTATACCCCATAGACACCTTGAACTTCATACTTTACTGTCTCATCAGTAAGAATCTGTTTTACTTCAGTGATTATTGATTCATCTGAACCCAAGTCAGAATTCAATAAAACATACGCAGTAGGCACAAGAAAATTTTCATCAATGACTATTTAACTTTTGATGATTCAAAAACTGATTAATCACATGCTGAATTCTATTGGTATGAAACCAATAGATCTTACACTAACCATTTCTGAATCCATTCCAAGTTTTCCTGGTTCCCCAAAACCACAATTCATTTCATGGTCTAATCTAAAAGATGATGGATACAATCTAGAATTAGTTTTTCTTAGTTCACATACTGGAACTCATATTGATGCACCATACCATTTTACAAAAAATGGTCTTAAAACCAATGAAATTCCATTAGATAGATTAGTTGGAAATGCTATTTTGATAAAACTCAAAAAAACTAAAAACAAAGCAATAACAAAATCTGATATTACATCATTTGAAAAAGATTTTGGAAAAATTCCAAATAACTCATCAGTTTTTTTCTATACTGGATGGCAAAAAAATCTAAAAAATAAAAATTATTTCACAGAAAATCCTGGATTAGATACATCTGCTGCAAAATATCTATCAGCAAAAAAAATCAACCTAGTTGGAATTGATTCACCAAGTATTGATCTTGGAAATGATGAATCATTTAACGTTCATCAAATTTTATCAAAAAATAATATTTTGATTGTAGAGAATTTAGCAAATTTGAATAAAATAAAATCAAATGAATTCAAATTTACAATACTACCATTAAAACTCAAAAATGCAACAGGCTCACCAGTAAGAGCCATAGCTTTGTAATTTACTCTCAAATTATTTCGTAATGCTAAAAACAGGCAAGTTTCAATAATTACTATGAGCAAGCCTGGAAATATTTGGAGAAAGGTTCACGGTAAAATTACAAAAAAACCAACAAACTTTTCGTGGTTAATTGAAGAAAAATTAGCAGGCTCAGGAATGCCTACTAGTTTTGATGAGTTTGAATGGCTAAGAAATCAAGGCGTAAAATCAATTGTAACAATGACAGAAAATGCATTACCTGAAAACTGGACTCAAAGTATTGATTATTTGCATGTCCCAACTCCTGACTTTACTGCACCTGATATGGATAGAATAGAGTCTGCAGTAGATTTTATGCATGAGCAAATCAACAATGACAATCCAGTTATGGTTCATTGTGCTGCTGGAATGGGAAGAGCTGGAACAATTTTAGCATGTTACTTTGTAAAATATAAAAAATTCACAGCTGACAAAGCAATTAAAAAAATTAGAAGTGAAAGACCAGGTTCAATTCAATCAGAAGTACAAGAATTAGCTATAGGTTTTTTTGAAAAACACGTTAAAAATTAAATATATTCTGAAACTAATTTACCGTCAACTATTTTTATTTTCATAGTTTTATTTTCTGTAAAAGTAACTATCAACTCATCACCAGAGTCTTCAATCTTTACAATTTCTTTCATTTTGATTTCTTCATAATCTGTCATTTCATTTTCACCTATTCTGGAATTGAGACCGTCTCAATTTTTCCGTCAACTGCTTTAATGAATAAAAATCTGTTATCTTTCATAATGAAAGTAATGCCGCCTTCTTTGTCAGGATCTTCTACTTCTAAAAGTGGTTGTCCCAACAAACCGTCATATTTTGCCATACTAGTTTACCAAAAAAGTTCCTTATATCCCTAATTGATTACAATCTCAATTTCTTTAGAATTATTTTTAATGCTGCCTGGTTCTGTGTAATCGTGTTTTTGCCATGATGCAAATGCTTCTGAACCAATTTTATGACTACCTTTACCTAAATCTGATGCTCTAAAAACAAATTTTTCATCAAAATCAAATAATTCTGATTTTACTTCTTCTTCTGAATGTTTGATAAATGGCTCAAAGTTTTTGGCTACCTGTACCCAAATTCTTCTATCTTTCATTGGATTGACAAGTTTTGGATTTCTTGTCCAAAAAATTGATGCTTTTCTGTATGTATCCATTGTTTTACCAACTTCTTTTTTCCTAAATCCGCCAGATGTCAATTTGATGCCGAATTTTAGCTTAAATGATGCATCATAGGCATTGTAGGCTTTAGTCCAGTTTGTCTCATTAAAGGCATCTCTAATGTCACCTTCAATTGAAAATTGAACATTTATCTCAATATTCTCATCAGATGAATACTCATCCTTGGATTTTACCAATTTAATATCAGAAATTCTACTTTCACCCATAGCCTCTCTGAATGATTTATATCCACAATAAGTGTTTTTTTGGATACATGAACATGGAAGTAATTAGTTCAGAGGCAAAAGAAATGAGTCTTTCATTAAAAAATGCCGATATTGGACTATTGTATGTAATTCAGCATGAACTCCTTAAACAATCAAGTGTAGACTTTGCTGGTGTAATTGTAAAACACCCTCTTACTGATGAAATTTGGATGAGAATTACTTCTAGTGGAAAACCATTAGGTGAGATTAAAAAAGCAACAGATTCTGCAATAAAAATTTCTGAAGAATTCAAACAACTAGTCAATTCAAAAATTAAGGTAAATTAGAATTGAAGTTTTGCCCCAAATGTGAGGTCAAATTAAAAAAAGGTAATTCAGGCCTAGAATGCTCAAAATGTGGTTATGTTGATGGTGAAAAAGTAAAACAAACAAAAAAAGTTGTTACTGAAGAAGAACCTGATTTTTCACTTTTAGCTTTTGAAGGTAATGAAGGCGAAGAATCAAATCCAACAATCAAAATGGATTGTGAAAAATGTGGACATGATGAAGCAGTTTGGTGGATGTTTCAAACAAGAAGTGCAGATGAACCTACAACCAGATTTTATCGTTGTCAAAAATGCAAATACACCTGGCGAGATTACACATAACGTTTAACTGGAACTTTGGGTCAGGAAAATTGATTTGACTTTTGGAGCAAAGACTAGTGGTTCAGATGATCTTAAAGCAATCATTTCTGCAATTTCTACACTAGTTGAAGAAGCAACATTTGTTGCTACTGCTGAAGGAATTTCTTTTAGAGGAATGGATCCTTCTCATGTTGCATTAATTGATATTTCTTGGCCAAATTCTGCATTTGAAAAATATGAATGTGATAGTGATATTAAATTTGGAGTTAGAATAGACGAGTTTTCAAAAATTATCAAAAGAGCTGCAAAAACAGACAGCATTGAAATTAGCATATCTGAACAAAACATGTTACTTGTAACAGTTGGGAAAAATAAAAAATACAAAATGAGATTAATTGAAAGTTCTGCAACTGATACACCTCTACCAAAAATCCCATATGATTCAAAAATTGTTTTAACATCTTCAAAGTTTGACAAAATTTTAGGTGATGTACAAGTGGTTTCAGATTATCTAACAATTCAAACAATTGATTCAAAAGCAGATTTTTCAGGTAAAGGAGATTCTGGTGAAGTTGTAATAGATTTAGAAAATGACGATAAAGACATTGAAGAGATTTCATCAAAAGAAGATGGTGCTGGAACCTACAGCCTAGAATATCTTAATCCAGTAGTCAAAGCAGTTGGTGCAACTGCAGGTTTCATTACTTGTGAATTCTCAAGCGCAAAACCTCTAAGAATTGAATTCAAAGTGGCCAATATTGGTAGAATTCACTTTTACTTGGCTCCACGCGTGGAAAGTTAAAGCATTTAAAGATTAACTAATTCAGGTATTTTGAAATGAGACTTGTAATAAAATATGGTGGAACATCAATCTCTGCTGCAAAAGATATCAAAGCAATAGCAAAATATCTTAATTCCTTATCAAAGAAAAATAAAATTGTTGTAGTATGTTCTGCAATGAGTGGAACCACTGATGATCTCATAGAAATATCTGAATCAATAAAAAAAGAAAATAAATCAAAAGGAGAACAACTTGCAGCAAAAATTATCAATAGACATAAACAATTAGCTAAACAAACAATCAAAAAATCTGATGTACAGAAAAAATTACTTGCAAAATTAGATCAGGACTTTACAGAATTAGTTGCATTAATTGATGGAATGGTTTTGCTAGGTGAAGTTACTGCAAGATCAATGGATTATCTAATTTCATTTGGTGAAAGATTGTCAATAAAATTAGTCTCATCAGCACTAAATGATATAGGACTAAAATCAATTCCTCTTACTGGAAAAGAGGTAGGAATTGTAACTGATTCTAATTTTGGTGAATCAAAACCACTAATGGATACAACAAGATTACGAACATCAAAGACAGTTGATGCATTATTTTCAAAGAAAACAATTCCTGTTGTTGGTGGATTTGCAGGAGCAGATCAACATGGACATGTAACTACTTTTGGTAGAGGCGGATCTGATTATTCTGCAACAACAATTGGATCTAGTATCAAGGCAGATGAAATTTGGTTAATGAGTGATGTAGATGGATTGATGACTGCAGATCCAAAAATTGTAAAAAATGCAAAGTTGCTCAAAGAGGTTTCATATGTTGAGGCAATAGAGATGGCATTATTTGGTGCAAAACAAATCCATCCACGAACATTTGAGCCTCTACTTTCAAAGAAAATACCTATGAAGATTAGAAGTTCATTTAATGTCAAAAATGAAGGAACTCTTGTATCTGCAACCCCATCAAAGGCTGCAAGAAATACTGTAAAATGTGTAAGTAATGTTCGTAATAATGGATTAATCGACATTAGGGGTGGTAGTATGGTAGGAAATCCTGGAACTGCTGCAAAAATATTTGAAACATTAGCAAAAGCTGGAATTAATGTTATGATGATTTCACAAAATCCATCTGAATCAAGTATAACAATAGTTGTAAAGAATTCTGACTTGGATAAAGCAACAAGTTCACTTGAAATGGAATTATTAGGAAAAATAATTAAAAAATTAGAAGTTACCACTAATGTAGCAATAATTGCATTAATTGGTTCAGGAATGAGAGGCACAGTTGGTGTTGCATCAAAAGTTTTCACTTCAATTCAGAAAAACAAAGTCAACGTATCTATGATAACACAAGGTTCATCTGAACTCAATCTTGCATTTGTTGTAAAAAATTCTGATACAAATACTGCAGTTCGTGCTTTGCATAATGCATTTACATTAGACAAAATTAACTAAGACAAAATCATTTAAGGGAATAATTTCAACTAGACTCATTGAAAAAATTACTTGCTATTGTAATAATTCTAATTTCTGCTACAAGCATAATTTCTGTCTCTTCAATATCTGATCAATTCGTAGATGCTGGGTCTAGAAAAAAAATTCATTTTACTCAAACAATAACTTCTACACAAGATCCAGGAAAAGGACATGAAAATCACCAATTAGCACTTATTCTATCTCCAAGCGAGGGAACTATTTTTGATGGTTCAATGACATTTACTTCTAGTGAGCCTGTTCAGTTAGTGGTTTTACATGAAATTAATTCACAAGAAGCAAAAGGTCAGCCTACATGGACTGTTGATGGAAATACAATCTATGGTTTATCCTTAATTGATTTGAATGAAAAATCAGGTTCTTTTGAATTTACAGGAGCTGCACTAGCTTTGCACTCACCAACATCAAAAAAATTCACTGCCACTGTTAGTGTAGATGGGTGGATTCGTGGACAACCTACTGAAGTAATAATGCAAAAAATTGAATTAGAAAAAGAAGAACCAATATCATTACTTTCTAGAACAAATATTCCAGCTACAATTCCAATGCATAAAGGAATCTATAATGGAAATCAAGTTCTTTACATTATCACTGATGGAAGTGATGGAGAATATGCAAAAACAATCACTGAAAAACAAGGTTGGATTGTAAATAACGCAACAGCTATCTCTGATGTTCCAGAAGATGCACTTGAAAAAATTTACATTTTCAAAAATGGTGTTAAAGGAGATGGAATTTATGGATTCCAAGATGAAGTATTTTCTAGTACACCATCTCAAGAATCACAGTATAGTGCATTAAATTCTGTAATTGAAGTTACTTGGAAGAAAGGACAAAAAGAAATTGTTTTTGAATCATCTGCTGATATTATAGCTGCAAAAGAAGGTGGAAGAATTGAATTTAATGAAACCAAAGTTGTACTAAACACTCCTCAAATAGTTTGGCCTGATGGTCAAATGGTAGTTCGTACTGATGCAATTACTGATGACATGTCATATGGAGGAGGTCAAATTACTGAGATAAACAAAGAAGAATTGACTGTTACTTTTGTAGCTCACAGGGGATGGGGACCTGATGGAAGAACAATTTACTATATTGTAACTGATGCAACTCCTAAAGGACCTGCAGAAACAATGGGAGTTGTTTCATCTCCAAGTTCTGCTAATTTGATGACTCATTCAGGTGCAGTTGATCTATTCCAATTCAAAAATGGAATTAAAGGATCTGGACCATTGGGATTCCAGCCTGGAATTGCAGGAGCTGCACTAGGCGATGATAACTACAGTCCAATGTGGAGAATTTATCTTGTTGAATGGAATAATGATGAATCAGCAAAAATTCTTGAGACAAAATCAGATATTGATTCATTTCGTGAAAATGATTTACTATCTGTAAGTATTGCACGACCAACAAACAGTGATCATATTGTAAATTGCCCATTTATTGATCCATTCCAAGAAACATCACTAAACGGATAAATTAGTTTAAAAAAAAATTATTTTGAAATTGACTGGTAAACTCTACATTGTTGGTGTTGGTCCTGGAAGCAATGATCACATGACGTTTCGAGCAAAACAAGCTATTACTGAAAGTGATACAATTGTTGGTTATGAAACCTATGTGAATTTAGTTTCAGATCTAATTGAGGGTAAAACAATTCATCGATATGCAATGACACAAGAAGTAGAAAGAGCACACCAATGCATTGATCTTGCAAAATCAGGAAAAATTGTTTCACTTGTATCAAGTGGTGATCCTGGGATTTATGGAATGGCTGGATTAATTTATGAAACACTAGCTGAAATTGGTTGGAATCCTAAAGATGGATTAGAAGTTGAGATAGTTCCTGGAGTATCTGCATTAAATTCATGTGCATCAATAATTGGTTCTCCTCTGATGACTGACTTTGCAGTTGTTAGTATGAGTGATTTGTTAGTTCCTTGGGAAGTAATTGAAAATAGAGTAGAATCTGCAGCTAAAGGTGATTTTGTAATTGTAATTTATAATCCTGCAAGCAAAAAAAGAATTCATCAACTACAAGATACAAGAAAAACTCTACTAAAATACAGAAAACCTACAACTCCTGTTGCAATAATTAAAGCAGCATACAGAGAATCTGAATCAATTGTAGTCACTGATCTAGAAAATTTACCAAATCATTCAGATACATTAGGAATGACTAGTACTGTAATTATTGGAAATTCTTCAACTTATACTTACAAAGACTTGATGATAAATCCTAGAGGATACAAATCAAAATACAATTTAGAAGAACAAACTAATCCTGATCTTAAAGTCTAGAAACTTTTCTTAATCGCATCGTGAATTTCTTCACTTAGATTCAATTTTTCTCTAATTGGTGAGACAATTTTTACAAGATAATTTCCTACAGTTTGTTTCAGATCCCCTGGATGTAGTTTCTTTTCAACAAAATCTTTTTCAAGTTGTGTATAATCTGAATATGAAACATTACCACCAAACTTTTCAGGTCTTTCAACACTCATCTCATTAAATTCATGAAAAATTACAGTTTTTGCAATTTCTAATAATGGATTGCTTTCAATATTTGCCTCTTCACACCATGCTTTACTGATTTTCTTTTTGATTTCATCATCAGTATTATGAATGAAAATTCCTGAATTAGGATCTGATTTACTCATTTTTCCAATCTGAGCATCACTAGTATCTGCTGGCTTTGTGAGTCCTGGAAGTAACTTGTGATGAACAGCAACTGGAACTTTCCATTTCATTTTAGGAAAAACTTCTCGAACTAACATGTGGATTTTTCTTTGATCCATTCCTGCATGTGCAATATCTACATCTAATGAGTGAATATCTACTGCTTGCATCGCAGGATACAATAATTTTGCAACATCAATTTTTTTGTCATCTTCTGAACGACCCATAATAGTCAATGTTCTCATTGTTCTTGCAATTGACATGTGTTTTGTAAATTTGACAAGCTCAGACCAATATTCTGTTTTTTCTTTATACAAATCTGATCCTAAAACAATTTCTGCATCAGGACAAACTAATCTGAAAGCATCTTGATAATATTTTGAAACTTTAGATATTGTTTCCCAATTTCCTCCTAGTTTATCATTAATCAGAGTATGCCAATCTGCAAGAAAAATTTTACACTTTACACCTGCTTTTACAAAATCATTAATTTTGAAACCTGTGCTGATTAAACTTCCAAGATGTAAAAATCCAGAAATTTCTAAACCAATGTAATGTTGAGGAGATGAGTTTGTTTTGAATAATTCAACTAATTCTTCTTGAGTAACTACTTCTTCAGTAGGAGGTCTCTGAATCAAATCTACTTTTTCTGTAATATCCAAATCAAAACAACATTTAAGATCTAAACGTATAAAGTTATTCAAAAAATCTTACTTGATTTTGAAACCTATGAATATGTGATACGTTTAGAATATCTGTGACTCTTGAAGAAGGACTTGAATTAATTGAAAATTACAAAAAAGGTATTCAAAAATTTCTAGATTTACTACCTGAACAATCAGTTCAATTAGGTCCTGAAATGATTAACACTCTTTCATTAAATTCAAAAAATGAAATAAAAAATTTAGAATCTATAGAAAAAGCCCTTAAACGTCCATCAAAGAATGAATCAGAGTAATCATTTACAATTTTTCTTGTGTTTTCTTAGTTCTTCTTGAGTATCAAATTCTGTTCCACATACTCTGCATTTTTCTTTTTTCTTGTTGTGTGCTTTTTCTTGATGTTTCTTTAATCTATCAGAATCTGAAAGAATAGTTCCACATTTTTTACATTTTAAATCATTTTTACTAGATCCAAACAATCCCATATTGTAATATTATTACAGTAGCAAAAATAGTTTTTATGAATAATTTATGATAAATTATACATAAAACTTTGAAAAATACTATTCATCCAAGCTTTTTCTTGGTTTTATGCTGAGATAAAATGCATGTGTAGAAATTATAAAAGCTGCAAGAAAAACTTTGGTTGCAAAAACTAAGTTCCACGGTCTTTCAGGATCTGGATATGCAATTGATAATCTATCAATATCTGGTACAATCCCATTAACTGTACCAGCTGCAATAGTTGCATTAAGTACTGTAAAATTGTATAACACTTCGTATAGAGTAATTATTGAAAATCCCAATAACATTAACTGAAGTAATGCCATTTTAGTTCCAATGATTTTATCTCCTGCAGTTCTTCTCCAGCCTATTCTAGTAACACAATACCATCCAATTATTGTAGAAAAAAATATCCAAGTTGATACTCTTGCAAAATTTTCAAAAGGAATTGTTGTGTTGTGAATTACCTCACCCATAACATAAGTTCCATTTTCTAACCATTCAATCATTGTAGCATATACACCAAAAATTAATGATGATGCCATAATGAATCCACAAACATAGAAAATGTAGAGATAAACTTTGTATCCTGAATCTGATTTTTCAAGATGGCGAGGTTTCATAATGCCGATAGCCAAATTTTGAAATATAAAAATTCATGTATCCTCAACGAGATTTATAGACTAGTTACAAAGAGAATTACTATTGAATATTGCAATTAATATTCCACTTGTAGGCAAAGAAGAAATTTCAGCAGTTACCTCTATTCTCAAAAAAGGAGCTTTAACATCAGCTGCTAATCAAGGAGGCAAACACGTTCAAGAATTTGAAAAATTAGCCTCAAAATTTGTAAAATCAAAATACGCTGTAGCAGTAAATTCTGGTACAGCAGCTTTACAGGCTGCTCTTTATGCATTAGATATCAAAAAAGGAGATGAAGTTCTAGTTCCATCTTTTACTTTTGTGGCTACTGCCAATGCAGTTGTCTCAACTGGTGCAAAACCAGTTTTTGTTGATATTCTAAAGGAAAATTTCACTATAAATCCAGATGACATAGAAAAAAAGATCACAAAAAAAACTCGTGCAATAATACCAGTCCATATTTATGGGAATGTGGCAAATATAGAAAGATTATCTGAAATTTCTAAAAAAAATAATATTCCAATAGTTGAAGACTCAGCACAATCTTTAGGTTCTACGTATAAGAGAAAACATACTGGTACTTTTTTTGAAATGGGATGTTATAGTATGTATCCTGCAAAAGTAATGACTGCTGGAGAAGGAGGATTTATTGTAACTGACAATAAAAAATTAAGAGACAAACTATTGATGATTAGAAATCATGGAATGGTTCATGGATATGATACTAGGACATTTGGTTTAAACTTGAGATTACCTGAAATCAATGCCGTTATTGCAACAGTTCAAATGAAAAAACTACCAAAATTTTTGAAATCTAGAAAAAATAATGCAGAACTCTTATCAAAATTAATTTCTGATTTAGATATTCAACTTCCACAACAACGAAAAAATGAAAATGTAAATTGGTATCTTTATACAATTACTACAAAAAAACGTGATTTACTTTTGAAAAAACTCAACCAAAAAGGAATTGGTGCTGCATCTTATTATCCAACACCTGTTCATAAAACACCATTTTACAAACTTAAAACAAAACTTCCAGTAACTGATTGGGCTTCAAAAAATGTATTATCTTTACCAATTCATCCAAATGTAACAAAAAAGAATATTGAATTTATTGCAAAAACAATTCATGAGATACTGTGAATGCTTTAGGTGAGGCAATTGGGCAACTTTGTAAGACTATCTTACCAATTCCTGAAGAATACTATGTAGGAAATTCTGATTCCGCAATCGCAGTTTGTACTCTTTCAAGCATGAATTTACTCAAAAAATTCCCAAATTCTGAAATTTTTAATCATATTTCCATTGTTGGAAGGCTATTATCAGAAAATAAGGGAATTAATTCAATAATTGAATATGTCTGGAATCATCAAAAAATCAAAACCATTATAGTTTGTGGAAAAGAAGTGTGGGGTCATAAAGCAGGACATTCATTATTTCAATTACACAAATTTGGAATTGATGAAAATAACAGAATAATTAATTCAATTAGCCCTGATCCGTTTCTAAATATTTCAAAATCAAAAGTTGAATATTTTCAAAACAACATAACTCTGATAAATTTGATTAATGAAACTGATTTTAAAATAATTTCAAGAAAAATTAAAAATTTCTAATATCCAGTTCTCTGTCTTTCACGATTTATTTCATTTTTCTTTTTGTATTCCTCTACAATATCATCTGGTGTTAGGTTTAGTTCAAGTGATGCTTGAACAACAAAATGCCAGATATCAATTAATTCTTCTCTTGCTTCTGATACATCAAATTTTGTTGGAGTTTTCCACCATTTCCAATTCGTTGTTCTTTGCAATTCTACTGCTTCGTGCATGATTGCAGTACTTAGTGCAGAAATCCTACCTTCTGAATCTTTTGGGTATCTATCTAGTTTCATCATTTCTGAGAGACCTTTTTGAAGTTCAAATATTGTATCTAATCTATCTTCAGAAATTTTTTGTGACAATTATAAATTATTTTGAGAAATTATTGAACTTAAGTCTTTTTAGAATCTAATCATTTTTTCATATGTTTTGATACGTTTTGAAATATCACCTTTTTTGATCTTTAACAATCCATCAAGACCGTATCTTTCAACTGCAAATGATCCTAAAACATTTCCATATACTACTGATTTTTTGATTTCTGATAAACTAGTTGACTTTTTGCTTGCAAGATATCCAATCATTGCCCCTGCAAAAGAATCTCCTGCGCCAGTAGGATCAACTACATCTTCTAAGGAAAATCCTGCAGTAGGAAAAATAACATCATCATAAAACATGAGTGAACCATGTTCTCCTTTTTTGATAATTACATATTTTGCACCCCATTTCATCATTTTTTTTGCACATTTTATCAGGTTGAATTCTTTTGTAAGCAATTTTGCTTCTTCATCATTAATCACAACTGCATTTACAGCTTTTATCATCTTGATTACGGCTTCTCTTTTTGTAGATATCCAAAAATCAATTGTATCACACATTGAAAATTTTACTTTATCAAATTCTTTTAGTAATGAAACATTTTGTTCAGGATCATTATTTGCAAGATACACAAATTGAGATTTTCTATAGTCTTCAGGAACAGTTGGTTTGAAATCTGCAAGGACGTTTAATTCTGTTTTTAATGTTGATCTAGTACTGAGGGTATCATCATATTTACCATCATAACGAAATGTTTTACCATCTTTGATAGTAAATCCCTGTAAATCAAGATGTTTTGATAAAACTTTGTGATGTTTTTTTGGAAAATCTTTTCCAACTACTGCAATTAATCCAGTATCCACAAAATTACTTGCTGAAATTGCTGCAAATGTTGCAGCACCTCCTAGAACATTTTTCAAAGTTTTTTTTGGAGTTCTAATTGTATCTAATGCAGTAGATCCAAAAACAGTAAGCATTTAAGAAAAAAA
>CAYTNP010000009.1:19310-20472 GCA_964439165.1 uncultured Nitrosopumilaceae archaeon
AAAAAGAATTCAGTCTGACCAGCAGTTAAAATTAATAATGAAGGATTATCAAATTCTAATTCAATGTTATAGTTTGCACCTTTTTCATCTTCATTTAATAATTCACTTTGAGAAATACTTACTCCAATTTGAGATGCAGATGCATATTGTGAATACCCAAAAATACTCATGCCTAATACAAATAGAACAATTAGACCTCCTTTTTTAGACGAATTCATGACTAGTAATCACAAAATTACATTTTAACTAGAAGCGAAAAAAATCCCAATTAGTTGTGTAAAAGATTTGATCTACTCTTTAAGCACATTAGAGCTAACAAAATAAATGAAAATTAGACGACTATTTTTTGTTGGCAAGGATAAAACTCAAACTAGGAGAAAATGAAATTGAGGTTGACTCTAGGGATTTTTACGTTGATAATCAAACTATTGGAGAAATAATTGATAATATTTCAAATCATTTACCTGAAAATCAAGCTAAAATTGTTTATGAGTCAGAAACTATTACAAAACCTACTGAAGTACAACAACCAACTCAGTTTGGTCTAGAAAATCTTGATGATGCTGAAATATTTGAACCAGAATTTAATGAACCAAAATATGTTGCATCACATGAAATAAAATCAAAATTAAGAATTTTAGAAACAAGCAGATTTTTTGATACTCCGCATACTGTAACTGAAACTGTTGAACAACTAAGAGAATATGGCTGGGCAGCAAGTCCATTAGATGTATCAAAAGCATTGGCAAAAATGGCATCAAACAAAGAAATTTTAAAAAATTCAGATGAAAATAGAACTCACTATTTTGTTGAAGATGCATTAGTTGCTAATTAGAAGAATAATTACATTTTTTACAACTTGTAAAAGTTTCACCGTCTAAATGATCAAAATGGGTTTTGCATTGATTACATGTGTGATGCATATCAAAATATCCATCTTTTTCAACTTGTCCAATTTGATTTGATTCAAGATCTGTACTTTTGCATTTGATACAATGACATCCACATTCAACTTTCATATTGATAATACATGTATAGTTGCAATACTTATACAAATCATTGGAAAAAAAAAACGGGAAATTCCAATAGAAATAGATGATCATTTCAAATTGTTTGGAAAAGAACCATGGGAGGTAGACTATGGTGAAAAATGCCCTGTATG
>CAYTNP010000010.1:0-17825 GCA_964439165.1 uncultured Nitrosopumilaceae archaeon
GGGATGATGGTAAAGGTACACCAAAGTATTGCAAAGTTGCAAAAGAAATTGATGTATATATCAGCAGTTTAAGTAAAGGTCTAGGATCATTTGGGGGATATATCTCATCTCAAAATAATGTAATTGATTTGTGTATAAACAAATCAAAATCATTTATCTACACATCAGCTCTTCCATCATTTTTGATAAAACATGCAACTAATAGATTTGAAACAAATAGAGAAAAACAAAAAATCAAACTTGAAAAAAATATCAATCAACTAACAAATGGGCTAAAAGAAATAGGATATACAATAAACTCTCAGACACATATTATTCCAATAATTATAGGAAATGAGAAAAAGGCAATGGAGATGGGAGAATTTTTGATTAATCAAGGAATTTTTGCACAGCCCATTAGATATCCAACTGTTCCTAAAAATCAGGCAAGATTAAGAATATCAGTTACTGCATGGCTAAAAGAGGTAGATATCAAAAAAGCACTAGTAATTTTTGCTAAAGCACACAAGAAATTCTTCTAACTATCTCATTGCATCAAAGCCTTCTAATGCAGGAGACCCAATAATTACTGCAATTGTAATTACGATACCTAAAGCGATGCCCACAATTATGAAACGCTTGTTCATGCGAGGCATTAACTCATCCTAGTTAAAAACGGATTGCCCATTATGTGGAAATAATCTGGAATAATGCTTTAAAGGAAAAATTACGATTTTACCTTATGGCTGAAATCACATTAGCAGTAGCTGTACTTGCAGGATTAGGATCATTTGTAGCACCATGTATTTTACCAATGATTCCAGCATTTCTAGCATATATCTCAGGAACTACACTTTCAGAACTAAATCAAAATGGTTCAAAAACAATTTCAGTAAACAGAACAAATATTATTTTAAATTCAGTCTTTTTTGTTCTAGGATTCTCAGTTGTTTTTTCCACATTAGGTGTTATCATTAATAGCGTGTTAGTGTCATCAGGAGGGGAATTAATTTGGAAATTAAATCAAATTGGAGGAATTATTATTGTGGGATTTGGAGTTTTCCTATTACTATCAATGAAGATAAATCGATTAAATGTTGAAAAAAAGTTTTTTCCAAAATCTGCAAAAACTAGTTATCCAATGTCATTTGTTTTTGGTTTAGCATTTGCTGCAGGATGGACACCATGTGTTGGACCAATATTGGGAACAATACTGACACTTGCTGCAACAACACCATCAGTTGCTTTTAATTTACTTCTTGTATACTCACTAGGATTAGGAATTCCATTTATTTTGATGGGAGTGTTTTATTCTCGTGCAAATAAAATAATTCGCTCAATGAGTAAACATCTAAAATATTACAATATAGTTTTGGGAAGTTTTATTATAATTTTAGGGATTTTGGTTTTTACAAATCAGCTAGCATATATTGCAAATTTCCCATTGCTAAATCAACTACTATTAGGATAGAATCATGAAATCAGAAATAAAGACAGCAATAATTTTGGGCATAGTGATTGCAGTAGGAATAGGCACAATTAGCATAGTTTTTTCATCATTTGACAAAATAAACGCCACAAACAGTCTTGATACAATAGATAAAACAAATTTCAAAAAAGCTCCAAATCTAGTTGGGATTGCTCATCATCTAAACACAACTCCTGAAAAATTAGTTGGGCAAATGAAAGACAAAGTAATCCTGTATGATATTTGGACGTATAGTTGCATTAATTGTGTTAGAACACTTCCACACATTACAGCATGGGATGACAAATATTCTGAACAAGGATTGTTAATTATTGGAATTCATTCACCAGAATTTGAATTTGAAAAAGAACCTGAAAATGTACAAATGGCAATTGCAAAACATGGAATAAACTATCCAGTTGTATTAGATAATGAAATGGAAACTTGGAAAGCATTTGACAATAGATACTGGCCCAGAAAATACATTGCAGATCATGAGGGATACATACGATATGATCATATTGGAGAGGGAGGATACAAAGAAACTGAAAAAATCATACAACAACTATTACAAGAAAGATCAAAATCATTAGGCATTCAAAGTGTTTCTGCAGAATCACTAGTTGAGATTAAAGAGTTTGAACATACGATGTTTAGAACACCAGAATTATACTTTGGATACAAGTTTGCAGAAAATAGAAATCAATTAGGAAGTATTGAAGGCTTACAACCTGAAAAAACTGTAACATATTTGGAACAAGAAAATATTGATTTGCACAAGTTCTATCTTTTTGGAAATTGGTTTAATCACCAAGACAGTATGGAATTGATATCCGATGAAGGAACTATCAAACTACTTTACAATGCAAAAGAAGTAAACATTGTTACAGACAAAGAAGCAGAACTCGAAATATTTCTTGATGGAGAACCGCTATCAGAAAATTATTCAGGTAGAGATATTTCATCAGGAAATACTCTAAAAGTATCAGAGCCAGACATGTACAATATCATCAATAGTGATACTAGTTCATCACATATCATGGAGATTAAAATCAAGGGTAAAGGATTTCAAATTTTCACATTTACCTTTGGATAGTGTAACTCATAGCTAGTGTAACTCCAGTTACACTAGCTGGGGTGACAAATTCCTTTAAAATCAAACTTTCAAGAAATAATGAGCAAATTAGGATGATTAGCAATTCTTGGAACAATACTGAAGGAGAATCAATATCTCAAAAAGTAATTGGAAAAGTAAAGCCTGATGAGCCACTAAAAAACAAAATTGACTTTGCTCAGAAAAAATTACAGTTTCAAATATCAAAATTAGATGGTATTAATCAAAAATTACAAAAAAAACATGACGGAATCTTTGAAAAATGTGTTAATGCTCAAAGAAACAACAAACCAGGTTATGCTCAAGCTTATGCAGGAGAGTTGGCACAAGTTAGAAAAATGAAAAACATGGTTAGTGGTGCAAAATTATCAATGGAGCAAGTAAAACTTAGACTAGATACAGTTTCAGAATTAGGAGATGTTGTAGTTACACTCAGTCCATGTATGTCAATCATCAAAGGTCTTAGTCCATCACTTAGTGGAATAATGCCTGAAGCTAATGCATCAATGGCAGACTTGTCACAAATATTAGGAGATGTAATGTCTGGTTCAGCAGTTAGTGGTGGTGACACAATGAATGTCAGTCAAGAGACAAATGCAGACACATTAGCAATACTAGAAGAAGCTCACAATGTTATTGCAGGACAAACAAAATCATCAATTCCGGACATTCCTGATGATCTTAAAGAACAAATTGTTAATAAAAAATCAGATGTGTTAATTTAGAAATCATTTAGATTTCTTTTTGCTTTTTTGAAGTAAGATTTTCTTTATTCTAGAAATTGTTGGATAGCTATATCCGCGTCTACGATAATTTGCAATCATCATCTTCCAATTTTTTAATCTCCACTGAGCTTGCTCAGTAGTTACTGAATGAACTTCTTTTTGGATAATACTTTTTCTTCCAACCTTTAGGGTTCCAGCATCTTTTGCAGACCACCTGTTTTTTGCAAATTTTAGCCCTGTGAGGATTTCTGAAACAGGCATTTCCTTGAAATATTCTTTTAATTTTTTTAGTTCAAGATCAGTTGGTTTTTTAGAAATTGGTAACTCTATAGTTGGTTTTACCATGAAATTTCTAACAGACTAATGCTTTAAGAGATTCTTGCTAAACCAGAATTAACAAAGACAGAAAATTATTAAAAAAACTGATAAGAATCAAAAAACGATCAATTCATCAAAAAGATTAGTAAACAAATTGACGATCAATCAGTTACTACTAAAACAATTTTTGTACAAACCCTTAAGTGAAGATTTTATCTGTAATTTAACATGGGATTAATGAACACTCTAGCAAAATTCTGTATAATGAAAAAGGTTAGAGAAAAAGCTAAAGATTCTGAAAACAATAGCGAAGATTAAAAAATTCAATTGTATAAGAAATTTTGCTGATGATTATGTCAACGGGTTCTCTCGGATTTCCTCAAAAATGACGAATATTGCCGAATTATGAAGCATCGATATTAAATTAACAATTAAGTGGGATTGCAGAAGATTTGCACAGTCCAACATACAATGACACGCCAAAGACAATAACTGCAAATGCAGATAACGGAATCAAAATGAATACTTTGGTTTTAAGACCCATAATTCAATGAAAAATTAATGCATATAAAATTGTCACAGTTCTAATCAACTGAAATTGTAAAGGTTCCTTTTGTTTTTGGATTTTGTAATAGTTTTACCATTTCTCTAGGAAGTAAATCAGATGCCTTGTCACATTTGACAGATAATGTTCTAGGACAAACAAAATCACTTTTTCTAATTACGATATCTTCAGCATGTGTCAAGATAAGTTCAGGGTGTCCTTTCCCATCTACATTAAATTCAAAATCACCCACCTTAATTGAAAATCTTACTTTTGCTTTAGAATCCTTGAGTTTTTCTTTTAGTTCTAAAGGTAAATCAGAGCAAGCATTAGTTGCATTGACTCCAATAATACAGTCACCTTGAGGAGTCAGATGAGATTCTTTTGTTATCTCTATAGTTTTTTGATGATTTGAGCGAATATTTTCATGTCCTGAAAATTCAATTTCAAATTTCATAATTTGAAAAATAGAATTTTGGATATAAAAATTAGAATTTTCCACAAAAAGTAGTAATACAACAAAACAACAGTCTACGATCTTTTCAAATAGCCTCGATAAAGTGTCAAAAATTTCCAAATCAGACTAAGGCTTAAATTAAACTTTCAAAGATTGAACTCAAATGCTTCCTGCACAACAAGGCTATGATAGAGCAATTACAGTATTCTCACCTGATGGTAGACTATACCAAGTTGAGTATGCAATTGAAACTGTAAGAAGAGGAACAGTTGCAGTTGGTGTAAAATGCAAAGATGGTGTAATTATTGCAGTAGAAGAAAAAGCAAGAAAATTACAAATTGTAGATACTGCTCAAAAAATATTTCAAGTTGACGATCATGTTGGAATAGCAGCTGCAGGATATATCCCAGATGCAAGAAGCCAAGTAGATAATGCAAGATTCTTTTCTCAAAGTAACAAAATGATTTACGATGAACCAGTTGAAGTAGAAACTATTGCAAAACATTTAGCTGATCAATCTCAACAATATACACAATACGCCGGTGTAAGACCATATGGTGTTGCATTAATTTTAGGCGGAGTGATTAACAAAACTCCAGAATTATTCTTAACTGATCCAAGTGGAACATTCATCTCATATGATGCAATTGCAATTGGTTCAGGTTCTGATGAAGTAACTGACTTTTTAGAAAAAACATACAACAGTGATTTATCAATTGATGATGCAGCAATTCTTGCAGTTGGTGGAATTCAATTAGCAAGTGATGATAAAGGTGACAGTCACATCAGAATGGCACACATTAAAACAGAAAGCGGTTTGTATGAATTGGTTTCAGAGGAGCAGATTGCAAATTATGCAAAGACTGCTAAAGAAAAATACCCACACAGTAAAAACCAATAAGCAATTATCTACGGAGTAAAATAGTTTTGAAATTATCTGTTGCAATCCCAGAGTCTTCACTTTCTGATGAATCACTCAAAATAGATAAGACAAGAAAAATTTCAGTTCTTGCAAGAGCTTGTGCAATTTTCAAAACAGAAACAATCTATGTCTATCAAGAAGGAGGACAATACAAACAAGATGGGATGTTAATCTCTATGATTCTAAGATATTTAGAAACACCACAGTTTCTTAGACGAAGATTATTTCCTAAGATGAATGATTTAAAATTTGCAGGTGTGTTACAACCATTAAGAATTCCAAGTCATGTAACACCAGCTAATCCAAAAAAAATCAAAGCAGGAGACATTAGAGAAGGTATTGTAGTTAGTGTAAAGGGCAAAAGGTTTGTCGATGTAGGAATAAATCAATTAATTCAGTTTTTTGGAAAGACAGGAATTGGTAAAAGAATTACAGTCCAATTCAAAGAAGGATATCCAAGATTATCAGTAAAAGAGATCTCTAAAGAAGAGACAAAAGGGTATTGGGGATACTCTGTTAAGGAAAGATCAAACCTATTTTCACTAGTAAATGAATGGAAAGGAAACATAATCATCACATCAAGAAAAGGCAAAACTGCAACTAAAGAACAACTTGCAAAATATACAAAATCAGATGTTCCAACACTAGTTGTGTTTGGTTCTCCTGACAAAGGAGTTCATGAGATCTTAGGGGGCAAAATGAAAAATGTACAAAATGCAAAGTCATTAAACTTTTTTCCAAACCAAGCTACAGAAACAGTAAGACTAGAAGAAGCATTGCTAGGAACACTTTCAATAATTAATGCGCAAAGTACTCAATAAAATGGCAGAAAGAAAAAATTTCTTGTTACTTGCAATTGGTTTAGGAGCTGCGTGTGTTGTGATTGGAGGAGTTACAATTTACAACATGATCTCGGATTTAATTAAACCATAAAATTTTAGGCACAGTTGGTTAACCTAATTATTTTTCTTGGTTAACGATGCCTCCCATGGTTTAATAGAGGGAAATCGAGGTTCAAATTTACTATGGGAGCTAGGAAAAGACATTCGCCACGTAGAGGTAGTCTTGCATATTCACCAAGAATCCGTGCAAAGAGCATGGAAGCAAGAATTCGTGCATGGCCTAAACTTGATTCAGAAGAACCAAAAATTCTAGCTCACTGTGGATTCAAAGCAGGTTGTGTTCAAGTTGTCAGTATTGACGATAGAGAAAAAGTTCCTAATGCAGGAAAACAACTTGTAAGTCTTGGAACAGTTTTAGTTACACCACCAGTTTTAATTTTAGGAATTAGAGGTTATTCAAAAGATCATGACGGTCGTCATGCAGAGTTTGATGTTTATGCTGAAGATATTCCAAAAGATATTGCAAAAGAAATTTCATTAAAAAATAAACAAGAAAATGCTTTAGAGAATGCAGAAAAAAGATTAAAGAAAATCAAAGAAGTTTTTGCAATTGTTGCAGTTTCTCCACGTGCAGCAGGATTAGAACAAAAGAAACCATATGTCTTTGAAGCAATTGTTAGTGGTGGTGACATTGCAAAGCAATTTGCACATGTCAAAGAACACTTAGGAAAAGAAATCAAAATTGATCAAATTTTTGAAACTGGTGCAGAAGTTGATGTTGCAGCAATTACAAAAGGTCATGGATGGCAAAGCACAATGAGAAGATGGGGTGTAAAAAAGAAACAACACAAATCAAGAAAAACAGTTAGAGAAGTTGGTTCACTCGGTCCAATATCTCCACAAAGTGTCATGTATACAGTTCCAAGATCAGGTCAAACTGGATTCCATCAAAGAGTAGAATATGATAAAAGAATTATGATTATGGGTAACACTGAAGATTCACAAATTAAAATTAATCCAGACGGAGGATTCAAACACTTTGGTTTAGTTAAAGGTGATTTCATTATTCTTAAAGGCTCAGTACCTGGAACATACAGAAGACTAATCAAAATGAGAAGTCAAATCAGAAATGCTCCAGCCAAAGTTAACAAACCAAACATCTTGGAGGTAGTTGTATAATGACTAAAACAACAACTTACACAACTACTGGAACCAAAGATGGTGAAATAGAATTACCACTAATTTTCTCAACACCATTTAGACGAGAATTAATTCACAAAGCAGTTACTAATCTTACTTCACACAAATTCCAACCACAAGGAAGACATCCATCTGCAGGTCAAGATGTAGTTGCAGATTCAAACGACCCACCAACTGGTCAAGGTGTATCCAGAGTTGCAAGAGCTCAAGGTGGAGGTGGAGGAAGACAAGGTCAAGGTGCAGAAGTTGCATCAACTAGAGGTGGAAGACAAGCACACCCTCCAATTGTTGAAAAAGTAATTTACAAAAAACTAAACAAAAAAGAAAACAAACTAGCATTATGCTCTGCAATTGCTGCTACTGCATCAAAAGACAGAGTAGAATTTAGAGGACATAAAGTAGAAGGAATAGAATCATTCCCAATCGTAGTTTCAGATGATATTGAATCAGTAAACAAAACAAGCGAGATGACTAAAATTTTAGATTCACTAAAACTATCACAAGATGTTGAAAGACTAGAATCAAGAAAACCACGTTCTGGTCAATCAAGACTTAGAGGTAGAAGTAAAAAAGTAGGAAAAAGTGTCTTGTTTGTAACTAAAGATTCTTCAAATATTTCTAAAGCAATTGGTGCACTACCAGGCGTAGATGCAACAAGTGTCAAAGACTTGAGTGTATTAGACTTAGCACCAGGTTCTGATCCAATTAGATTAACAGTGTATTCCAAATCAGCAATTGAAGAAATTGCAAAAATAAAATCAACACATCTCGAGGTAATGGTGAAATCACAATGAACATAGATCAAGCAATGAAAATTATTGTGAAACCATACATTACTGAAAAGACATTTGCAATGGTAGAAAATGAAAGTAAAATTTGTTTTATCGTAGATAGATCTGCAAGTAAACCAGATATCAAAGAAGCAGTCAAAGCACTTTACAAAGAAAATGTAACTAACGTAAACACTGCAAGAACAATTTATGGCAAGAAAGCTTTTGTTCAGTTTGAAAATACCGAAAAAGCCAGAGATTTGGCAACAAAGATAGGAATGCTATAATATGGTTGACAAAAATTCAAGCACACTAACAGAGGAGAAGAGAAATGGTTAAAGAATTTTTGTACAGAGGTATTTCAAAAGAAGAATTAGACAACACATCACTAGAAAAACTATTCCAATTATTCAATGCAAGACAAAGAAGATCACTTACCAGAGGAATTACTGATGGTAAAAGAAAACTAATCGAAGAGATCAAAGCAGCAAAAGCAGGCAAATTAAAAAATCCAATCAAGACCCACCTTAGAGACTTGATTATTCTACCATACATGGTAGGAGTTACAGTAAATGTTTTTTCAGGAAAAGAATTTCGTCCAGTTTTAATTACAACTGAGATGATTGGGCACTACCTGGGAGAATATGTCATAACAAACAGAAAAGTCTCACATGGTGCACCAGGAGTCGGAGCATCAAGATCCAGTCTTTACGTACCATTGAAGTGATTATTATGGGTAGATTCAGATACGCTTTCCAAAATTATGACGCAACAAGACATGTTCGTTCATCTGTTAGAGAAAAAGACATGTCTCACAAACATGCTCGTGAAGTTGCAGTTGCAATTAAAGGACTATCAATTGAAAAAGCAAGAGATTACCTTACAGCAGTAATTAACAAACAAAGAGCAATTGCTTTTGGCAGATTCAAAAACCAAGTTGGACACAGAGCAGATCCTGGAATGATGTCAGGACGTTATCCACAAAAAACAGCAAAAGAATTCATCAAAGTTTTAGATAATTTAGAATCAAATGCAGAATACAAAGGAATGGACCTTGACAGATTAAAAATTGTCAATGCAACTGTTCACAAAGGAGTTATTGTAAAAAGATTCATTCCAAGAGCAATGGGTCGTGCAACTCCAAAAAATAATGTATTAACACACGTAGAGTTGGTGGCTCAAGAGGTTTAGAAATGTCTGCAGTAAAGAACGTAATCAAAGACAACTACAACATGATGTTACTCAAAGATTATCTTAGAGAAGCAATTAAAGATGCAGGATTTTCACATGCTGAAATTTCAAAAACACCAACAGGTACTAGAGTTGCATTACATGTTACAAGACCAGGAATTGTTATTGGAAGAAAAGGTTCAGGTATCAGAGAATTAACTGAAAAATTAGCAGTTGACTTTGGATTAAAGAGTCCACAAATATCAGTAGTTGAAATTGAAAAACCAGAACTTGCACCAAGTGTAATGTGTCAAAGAATGGCATCACATCTTGAACGTGGAACAGCATTTAGACGAGCAACAATGTGGACACTAAAACAAATCATGGAAGGGGGAGCAATGGGCGTACAAATTACAATTTCAGGTAAACTTAGAGGTGACCGTTCAGCATTTGAGAAGCATACTCAAGGAATTTTACCAAGAGCAGGACATCATGCAGAAGTTGTTGTTGATGAAGACATTGCACACGTTGGAACTGCAATGGGAAGGATTGGAATTAGAATTAGAATTGCTAAAAAAGAAAAAATGGTTCCAGAATTTGAATTAAAATCTGAAAAAACAGAAAAACCAAAGAAGCAAAAACAACAAGCAAAAACAGAAGAGGAAAAAACTAAGAAAGTTGAAGAAGTTGTTGTTGAAGATGTTAAAGTTGAAGTTGTAAAAGCTGAAGGAAAGAAAGATCAAGCAAAATCTGAAACTGAGGCAATTGAGATAGAAGAAAAGAAAATGGAAGGAATTGATTCCATGGAAGAAGAGGAGGCCAAATTGAAATGACCAGAATTAGCACTAAAACAATCAATAATCTAAACGAAAAAGATCTTAGAAGTAAAATTCAAGAATCAAAAAGTGAGTTATCAAAACTCAAAGTTGATGCAGCAAAAGGTACTCTAAGAAAAGAGAGTGGAAAATTAAGACCACTACGTCACGACATTGCAAGAATGCTTACAAGATTAACGGAGTTAAAGAGAGAGAAATGATTACTTCAGATAACATAAGATCACATGAATTTATTGGATTACACACAGAAATTACTCAATCTACTAATTCTCAAGTAGTAGGATTAAATGGAAGAATCATAGATGAAACAAAATCAATGTTTAAAATCAATACTGATAATGGAGTAAAGTCAATTGCCAAATCAACAAACAGTTGGAAATTTTCAATTGAAAATAAAGACATAGTTGTTGATGGTTCAAGAATTGCCAAAAGACCATTTGATAGAATCGGAGGAAGATCATGACTAGAAATATAGGATTAAAAGTAAATGAGCCTAAAAGAGAATGTGAAGACAGAAACTGTCCTTTCCATGGTGGATTATCAATTAGAGGAAAACTCTTTGATGGTAAAGTAACAGGAAATAAAGCAAAACAGACCATTACATTACAAAAAGATGAACCAATTTACTTTAGCAAATTCAAAAGATATGCCAGAGGTAAAAGTAGCATTCATGCACATGTACCAGGTTGTATCGATGTTGAATCAGGAGATAAAGTATTGACTGCAGAATGCAGACCAATATCAAAATCTGTTTCCTATGTTGTAGTGGAGGTTAAAGCATAATGGCAAAGCAAGCAGGTAAAGGAGTAGAAGAATTCCGTCCATATGTAACTAAAGTAATTCCAGTTGGCGCAAACATTGTATGTGCAGATAATTCTGGTGCAAAAATTCTTGAAGTAATTAACGTTCCAAGACATAAAACAAGAGCATCAAGACTTCCTTCAGCATCAGTTGGAGACTTTTGTAATGTTGTTGTAAAGAAAGGTCCAGCAGAATTAAGAAAACAAGTTTACGGTGCAGTAATTGTTAGACAAAAATATGCAGTTAGAAGATTAAATGGTGTAAGAGTTTGTTTTGAAGATAACGCAGCAGTACTAATCACTCCAGAAGGAGAAACAAAAGGAACAGACATCAAAGGACCAGTAGCAGCAGAAGCTTCAGAGAAATGGCCAAGAGTAGCTAACTTGGCATCAATGGTGGTATAATAAAATGAAACCAACAAAAATGCGTAATAATCAAATTTATCGTGCAACATACCACACTAAAAGTAAGCAATTAGGAAGTGCATTATCCAAAGACTTGCATAAAAAATATGGAAAAAGAAGTGCAAGAGTTGTTGAAGGGGATAGCATTACAATTCTAAGAGGTGAATTCAAAGGTGTTGATGGTAAAGTTGCAAAAATTTCTACTGATAAAAGCAGTGTAGCAATTGATGGTGTTAAAAAAGAAAAAACAAAGGGTGATAAATTCGATGTATACATTCACACATCAAATCTAGTCATAACATCTCTAAATTCTGAGGATAAATGGAGAATGGCAAAACTTGAAGGAAAAGATCCTAGAAAGCAACCAAAGACTCCAGCAAAAGAAGAACCAAAGAAAGAAGCCCCTAAAGAAACAAAAGTAGCAAAAAAAGAAGAAAAGAAGGAAGAGGATAACTAATGGTAAGTATTTCTGGAAGTAAAAAACTCAAAAGACAAATGGCTCCATTGTTTTGGGGCATCGCAAGAAAAGACAAGCGATTTGTTATTACAACAAAACCTGGTCCACACAAAAAGAGTTTCTCAATTCCAACTGCAGTATTTCTTAGAGATATGCTAAAGATTGTTTCAAGTCTCAGAGAGGCAAAAGCTGCAATTTATTCTGGTAAAGTAAAGATTGATGGTGTTGTAAGAAAATCATTACATCATTCAATTGGATTAATGGATGTTGTAGAACTTGAAAACGTTTCAGACATTTATCGTCTAGTTCCAACAGAAGGAAAACTTCTAAAACCAATTAAAATTAACGACTCTGAAAAATCTAAAAAATTAGTTAGAGTATCAACTAAAACAACAATTAACAAAGGAAAAATGCAAATTGGTTTCCATGATGGTCGTTCAATAATTACAGATACCAAAGTAAGTGTTGGTGACACATGTTTAATTCAAATTCCTGAAGGAAAAATTATCGAAGTAATCAAATTAGAAACAGGTTCTCACGGATTAGTAACTCGTGGAGCAAACTCTGGACAAGTAGGTAAGATTGAAACTATTGAAGAAGGAACATTCATTCTTCCAAAAAGAATTATTCTTTCACTAGGTGAAAGAAAAATCGAAATTCCAGCAGACATCATTATGCCAATTGGTAAAGGAGAACCAATAATCCAAATAAAATAACATCATGTCTCAAACAACTGAAAACGTTATGAAAAATATCACACTTGATAAAGTGGTTCTCAACATGGGTTTGGGAAAATCAGGTGACATTATTGAAGTTGCAAAAAGAGCACTAGAACAAATTTCAGGTAAGAAACCATCATCACGTAATGCAAAAGAAACTCAAAGAGATTGGGGTATAAGAAAAGGAGAACCAATTGGTGTTGCAGTTACAATTCGTGGTGAGGATGCAAAAGTATTGCTTAAACGACTTTTAGAAGCTAAAGGTAATCAAGTTAAAGGAAAATCATTTGATGGTTTTGGTAACTATTCATTTGGAATTAACGAACACATCGATATTCCTGGTGTAAAATATGAACCATCAATTGGAATTTTAGGATTAGGAATTTCTGTTACATTAACAAGACCAGGATATGGAGTTAGAACTAGAAGTAAACACAAAGCAAGTGTTGGAAAAACACATGTTATCTCAAGTCAAGAAGCAAAGGATTATCTAGTTAAAGAATTTGGAGTGACCGTAGTATAATGGCAAAAGATAGATCCTACGAATTCACTGGAAGAAAGAAACACGACTTTGGTAGAGGTTCAAGATGGTGTAAAAGATGTGGAGATTACACCGCAGTTATTCAAAAATATGATTTAATGTTATGTAGACGATGCTTTAGAGAAGTAGCAACATCTTTAGGATTTAGGAAGAATCGATGATATAATATGCCAGCAACCAACATTTTAGCAAACTTATTTGTCACATTATACAACAATGAAACTCGAAGAAAGAGTGATTGTGTAATTCTTCCTACATCAAAATTAGGAATCGAAGTTCTAAAGACACTTCAAAAAGATGGTTACATTGGAGAGTTTGAACATATTGAAGACAAAAGAGGCGGAAAATTCAAAATCAAATTATTGGCAAAAATTAACAAATGTGGTGCAATTTCCCCAAGATTCAAAGTAAAAACTGACGAATACAATAATTGGGAACAACAATACTTGCCAGCATATGATAGAGGAATGTTACTTGTTACAACTAATCAAGGCGTAATGTCACACCATGAGGCATTACAAAAAGGAATTGGAGGATTTTTGATAGGATATGTCTACTAGTCAACTTGAGAAATTCCAAGATCAGGTAGATATTCCTGAAGGAGTCAAAGTTACTCAGAAAAAACATATGCTAACATTTGTTGGTCCACTAGGTAAAACTCACAAAAGTTTTCGTAGCATTCCAGTAACGATAGAATTAACAGACGACAAAGTATTACTCAAAGCAATCGGAAACAGAAAAAGAGATTATGCAATTTTGCATACTGCAAGATCCATTATCAGAAATATCTGTGAAGGATTAATCATCGGATATACCATAAAGATGAAAATTGTTTTTGCACACTTTCCAATTACAGTCAAAGTTGAAGGAAAAGAAATTCTCATTGAAAACTTCCAAGGAGAAAGAGCACCTAGAAAAACATACATTGTTGGTAACACCAAAGTTGTTCCAAAAGGTGAAGATGTAATTTTGACTGGTGAAGTTTGGACAGACATCACACAAACTGCAGCAAACATTGAACTAAAAACAAAAGTAAAAAACAAAGATCATAGAGTTTTCCTTGATGGTGTTTACATCTATGAATCAAAAAAAGGCTTAGACAAATAATCTTCTAACTTTATCTCATGACCCTTGATCAGGAATTTGCAAAACAAACTACAGATTTAATTTTACAGACACTAGATCTTTACAAAAAAGCAGGAGCTTCACCCAGAGTAGGAGATGTTTGGGATTGTAACAGTGTAGGAGATTTTTTGTGTGGGTTTTTTGTAGGAGAAATGGTAGGTTCTGCACTTAGTGCATTTCAAGTAGTACATCAAAGAGAACCAACAGCTGAAGAACATTTAGAAATTATTGAACTAGTTGAAAGTCATTCAAAAGAAATCAAAGACTTTTTTGCCAAATTTAACTAATCAATATACCTACTTTAGTCTAAATTATAGCAGTAGCAAGGATTAAATCACTTTTACCGAGGAACAGAAATGTTGCCGCCCTAGCTCAGCGTGGTAGAGCATCCGACTGTTAATCGGACGGTCGTCAGTTCAAGTCTGATGGGCGGCGCTTCTTATTTCTAAACTCGAGTTTTGAAACATTATTTTTCAAACACTTGTGTTAAACTACTAGTGGCAATTAATTATGTTTCTAAATTCGAATATAGAAACATTGATCGGTTGAAAGTAAATGGTTTACTCTATTAGACAACCTAGATCTAATAGATGATCGCATATACATAATGATGCAGGAGGTTTACATTGGTCAGAACTAGAAGGGCCAACAGATATTGTGTTGATTGTAGTGCAAGATTAGTGTATTATCCAAGATTATCTAATCCAAAAGCACCAAATGAACACAGAGTTCTAGTTTATGCATGTCCTGATTGTACAGATGACTTTGAAAAACCCAAAATGTTTTCAATTAAACGTAATCAAGTTGAAGATCCTTTAGAAACAGTTGAAATTGAAATCACACAGTTACACAAAAAAGCAGTTGTTGCAAAATAATTAGTAATAGAAATGACTTATCCTGAAAGACCAAGAAGTAATGCATGGTATTTGTTGCCAATTTTTTTCGGAGTTTTAGGAGGAATTGCAGGGTATTTTATTTTACGTAAAGATGATCCAAAAAAGGCAAAAAATTGTTTGTATGTTGGAATTGCATTAATGATGATAGGATTAGTTCTAAATGCAATTATTGCTGGATTCATTCCTGAGTTTGGTTCAGAGTATAGAGTAAAGATTTAGAAAATTTTTAATTTACAGGTAGAGATATTCAATATTTCTAAACTCGAATTTAGAAACATTAAAAATTTAGACTAGTAATCCAAAGGATTTAGAATCATATAGTACTAGTTTAGAATATTGTGTAATGAGTGCATCTAGAATGAGAGACAATGTAGAAAGATGGATGATTCACGAAGGAACAAGATTTGAAGAAGTAAAAAATCCAGAAAATACATTTCAAATTCTAGTAAAACATGCAGGACAATTTGGAATTCCTGCAGAAATTTTTGAGCCAAAAGCACAACCAGGAGTCTTAGTTATTGGGGCCAAAGTTGTGATGAAAAATAATCAAATTTCAAGATATTTGGGATTTAATGATGCTGAGAAAAAGAAATTTGAACAAAAAGTGTCAGATTTTTGTTATTCTATTCAGGCAATTAGCAAAGTGATCACAGAAGATGGTAAACAAAAGGTAGGGGTCTACGTGGTATTAGATGATAAAGAAAACATCAACCAACAAACAGTTTTTGATGCAATGGACAAAGTTTCAGAAATGCACGAAAAAACATCAAGATTTCTTTTAAAGACGTTTTAGAAAAATAGACAATTTATCAGTTCTACGCGGGCCTTATATCAAAAATTCACCCTAGCATAATCATGAAAACAAAAACATCAAAAACAAAATCAAAAGAGATTACCATCTCTACAACCGAATTATCAAGATTTGGTGCAGGAGTAATGGATAGAGCTCTCAAAATAGTCAACTCTGCCAAAAAAGGCAAAATCACAATCAAACTAGAACAACAATAATTGCGTGTTTGTCGTTTCGTAAGGGGGTAAACATCTCCCTTTTTTATTACAAATTGTGGTTTTGGTATGTATTTTGTACAAACATACCCAGTGATTAATACAAAAAATGGGTAAAACTATCCATGGAATTAGAATCACTATTCAGTATTGATTTGATAATTGGTCCTGCAAACATGTTAGCAGACCAAATGATGTCAAGTACACTGACATTAGTTGACAAATTAATGTCATCAGTAATGTTGTCATAAAATTATCAAAATTAATCAAAATCATAGAAATATGCCTAGGCGTTAAACCCCCCTCTAAATTTACCCTAGATAGGCACAATGCCATATTTTCAAAATCAGCCATATTTTGGGGGGGTTGAACACTTGTGCCTAGCTGGGAAAAGCAACCCTCAAACCACCAAGGTCTCCCAGCTAAAGACCTATGATCTTATAGAGTTGTGCCTAGATGTTAAACCCCCTCAAAATTGCCAAAATTTTACCAAAAACTACCATTATGGAATCAAAAAATGACCCAAAATTCCGTTGATTTTATGTCATTATTCTCTATAGTATAATCAGAGTTTAGACCAACCCTAACCCGACCCCTCTCATTTGTGCGATTTTTGCACAGGGTCTAAACACTTTTCTTAATTCTTCGTTGCAACTATATACCAAAATTTTACAGTAAATTTATGGCAAATTTTGGAGTGGTTATTGTGTTTGGTGCAATTATAGCATCAATGGCAGTTGCCCTGTTTGCTTATACAGAATATCAGACAAATTACATCGAAACAGTTGCAGGAGAAACTATAGTTGTTGGTCCAGTTGAATACGTCATATCATTTGAAGGAACACATGAAGGAAATGATGAAAATATTCCGGAAAATACGTTTGTTATGATTGGAATTACTGCAAAAAACATCAGTGAAGAAAAAACAGTGATGTCAGGAGGACAATTCTATATTGTAGATGAAAAAGAGCAAAAACACAAGGCTTCATACATCGAATATACTGCAAAAGACCTACTCTTAGAAGGATTAGACCCAGGTAAACCAATTGAAAGAACTACACAATTTGATATTCCATTTGATGAAGAATCACAATACAAAATTATCATTAGACCACAAAAAGATCAATCAACAGTTGATACAGCAGTTGTCTGTTTGACAAATTGTTGATCGCAAATTTCAAAATTGTGTAAAAAAGTGTCAAATAATTCTATTATTAGCGTAGTATTGTGTGACTTTTACCATATAACATCTATGATTTTTGAAAAAAGCTATGGCAATATCTAAAGCCAAAAGAGCAGAGGCAGCTAAAAAAGCAGCAAGAACTCGAAAGAGAAATGCAGCTAAAAAAGCAGCCGAAGCCGCAAAAGCAGCAGCAGCTCGTAAGAGAAAGGCCGCAGCAACTCGAAGGAAAAATGCTGGTAAAAGAGCAGCACCAAAACGTCGTGCAGATCCTAAACGAAAAACAGCAGCAAAGAGAAAAGCAGCTCCAAAGAGAAAAGCAGCTCCAAAGAGAAAAGCAGCTCCAAAGAGA
>CAYTNP010000011.1:0-17469 GCA_964439165.1 uncultured Nitrosopumilaceae archaeon
AGAATTGTTTCTTTTCTTAAAGATGATCCTGAAATTAATGTAATTGGTATTGGTAAATATTCTCCTGATGACAAAGTAAACATTGCAAATTCTAAAGGACTGGATGTTTATGTTCCTGAAAGAAAGTTAAATGATTTTTCTGATTATAAAATTGCAGGAAGTATTGAATCGGCACTAGATAGTTGTGATTTAGTAGTTGATGCAGCTCCTGGTGGACATGGTTTTAAAAATAAAAAAAATCTTTATGAGCCAAAAAATATTCCTGCAATTTATCAGGGAGGAGAATCTACTACTGGCTCTGAATCTGTTTCAGATTTATTATTTAATTCCAGGGCAAACTATGATCTTGCATTAGGTAAAAGTCATGTCATGCAAGGTAGTTGCAATGTTACTGGTATGGGACGAATTTTAGAACCACTACGTGATAAATTTGGAGATGATTTAGTTCGATTTGATGTTACTCTGGTGAGACGTTGGGCAGATATTGAACAAACTGAAAAAAAATTATCAGATACAATTGAAATGACTGAAAAACCTCATCATGGAGATGATGTAAAATTATACTTTGGAAAAGATGCACCACTATACGTTCGTGCAATCAAAGTTCCAACAAGACAAATGCACTTGCACATTATGGATATTCGATTCAAATCTACTGCTCCAAAGCCTTCAGAATTACATGAAATTTTTGCAAATGAATTTGGTGTTGCCACTTTATGGACTGCAAAGGGAACAAAAGATGTTCGTGATCATGCCCAAAATATGGGATTTAATTTCACAGATACTAACATGATCCATATTCATGCTAATATGACAACATCTATTGGCGATACAGTACAAATGATGTATTCTGATGATCAAACAGGAATTGTTATTCCTGAAAATCACATGTTACTACAGGCAATGTTGTTTGAAAAATCTTACCAAGAGGCATTCAATCATACTGAATCAATCTTTCATATGAAAGAAAAAAAGCAAAAATTAGAAAAACACTTTGCTAAAAAGGATTAATTTTAGATTTTTTCAATTCTTATTTTTTTAGGGATATTTTTTGAAACTTTTTCAACAATTATTCTAATATCTTCTATCTCTACTTTGTCTCCTTCTTGAGGTATATCTTGAAGTTTCTCATGCAACAAACCATTTAGTGACGCATAGTCATCACCTTCAGGAATTTTAGTTTTAAAAATTTCATTAATCATGTCAATTTCAATATCGCCGTTTGTAATTATAGTATCTTGATCAATTCTTTCAAATTCTTTTCTTCTAATCAAATCAGTTTCATCTTCTATTTCTCCAACTATCTCTTCAAGCAAATCCTCCAAAGTTACCAAACCTTCTACTCCTCCATGCTCATCAACAACAATTGCCATGTGGGTTTTCCTACCTTTCATTTCTTTTAGTAAGGCACTAACCATTTTTTCTTGAGATGCAAAAACTGGTTTTCGAGAAATCTGTTCAAGACTGGCCATCCTGTTGTCCTTTTCTAGTTCCTTGAGAACATCTCTAACGTGAATAAATCCTACAATATCGTCACTAGTTTCACCATAAATTGGAATTCTTGAATATCCTTTTTGATTAATTTGTGGTAGTGCTTCAAAAAGTAGGGTTTTAGAATTTAGTGAAAACATCTTTGTTCTAGGAGTCATCACTGAACGAATTACCGTATCATCAAACTTTAATGCACCATGAACTAATTCCATCTCATCTTTTTCAATAGCTTTTTCTTCTAATCCTTGATCAATTACTCCTTTGATTTCTTCTTCAGTAATTGGTGGAGGTGTCGAACTACTACCAGTCATTTTTACAACTGCTTTTGTAATAATTTCAAAGAATTTCACAATAGGATATAACACATAACTAAACACAAGTAATACTGGGGCATATCTTAATGCAATTTTTGTAGCATTTGCATTACAGTATGTCTTTGGAGTAATTTCCCCAAATACTAGAATCAAAAATGTCATTACTCCTACTGCAATTCCTAATCCATCATCTCCAAACATTCTGATTGCAACACTTGTTGCAAGAGCTGATGCTCCAACATTAACAAGATTGTTTCCTAAATTGACACTTGACATCATCCAACTAGGATTGTTTTTCAGTTTGTGTAGTGCCTTTGAGCCTTTCTTACCTTCATTGAATAGTTGAACTACTTTGGACTTTCTTACTCCTACTAAAGCAACTTCTAATCCACTGAAAAAACCTGATAGCCCAATTAAAACTGCCAAGCTAGCAATCTCAATCCATAATTCTACCATGATCTTCTCCGAAAAATTTTCTTAGAATGATTACACTCTTTTTTCATTTAGTTTTTTTGCACCATCTTTTGGTTAGATAAAATTTGCAAAACTTGGATTTAACTCTTAAGATGTTTATGAAAAATTCATTTTTTTGAGCCTAAATTTTGAGGCTAATTTTTTGGAGGATTAGCAAATTTGTTATCAGCATTATTATGATAATCTACTGGAAGCATGGCATCTTTTTGTCTGCCTGTAAGAATTCCAACTACTGTATCGTCTTTATTTATCACACCTTCATCGATTAATTTTTTAATTCCAACTACGCTAGCACCTGATGCCATTTCACAATCAAATCCATTTAATCCCACAACTGACATTCCATCAAGCATTTCTGAATCAGAAACTGTAGTGACTACACCATTTGTAAATTCAAGTGCTCGTAAACCTTTTAGAATATTTGCAGGTCTTCCTATTTGAATTGCAGTAGCTTTAGTTTTTGGTCGTAAACCTTCTTTATCCAAATGATCATAATATCTTGTAATTAATTCTGTATTTGGTTTTCCTTTATTCCATCGTAACTCCTCTCCTTCAAATTTACCATTATACAAATCTGATAATGTACTTGCACCTTCAGAATTAATTACTGCAATTCTTGGAATTTTTTTTATCCATCCCCATTCATAAAGTTCCATCAAAGCTTTTCCACAACTTGAAGTATTTCCTAATGCTCCTCCTGGATATACAATCCAATCAGGTGCTTCCCAATTAAGATATTCTAATGCCCTAAATGGAATTGTTTTTTGACCTTCAATTCTAAATGGATTAATAGAATTTACAGTATATCCGTCATGGTTTTTTGCATCTTCTAATGATTGTTTTAATGCATCATCAAAATTACCATCAATTTCAAGAATTTGAGCTCCGTATTGATATGCTTGACTGAGTTTTCCTGGAGCAATTTGACCTGCAGGAATATACACATCACAATTAATTCCTTCATTTGCTGCAAACATTCCTGCAGCTGCAGATGTATTTCCTGTAGATGCACAAACTATTTTTTTTGCACCCACCATTTTTGCATGGGTAACTGCAGTGGCCATTCCATTATCTTTGAAAGAACCACTTGGATTGTACCCTTCTGGTTGTAACCATAAATTATCACTTGGAATTTCTAAAAATTCTGCAGCCTTTGACATGTGATATGGTTTTGATAATCTGCCTTCTGCACCATCTAACGAAACTAAATATTTTGAACATTCATCAATATTTTCAGTATCTATTTGACAAAAATTCAGTAACTCTCTAAATCTCCAAACACCACTCTCATTGAATATACTTCCCTCAGAATTCCTTCTTTTGTAAAAAACTTCTTTGAGACTTTCAGAAGGAGTGTTTTTGTATTTTACATCTAATAGATGACCCTTTTCACATTCAACATTGGTGCTATCTATTGAGTATTCTAGTCCACAATTTGGATCAATACATTTGAGATAAGCATCACCTTGCATTATTTTTTGAGACAAACAGTGATAATTTAAAGCAAATGTGTAAAATTCAGACGAGTCTAGCTATTTTTCCTAAACTTTAGATTGGATGTGTTTGAAAATAAATCATGATCACCTATATTGAACATTTGAAAAAAATCCTTCTTCAATTATTTGATTCTTATACTATTTTGAAAACCTTTAATGACAAACCAGGAGATCTTGAAAAAATTCAAAAAGAATTGCTCAAAATCAATGGATTTCTCAAAGTTATTACTAAAAAAATTGATTCAGAAAAAATTCCACTTTCTGATTACAAACCATTACAAACAAAATTTGAAAATTACCTAGAAAATTATTATTTTGAAAAAGAAATAGAGACCTTAACTCCTTTGTATGTTGATGATATTCATCGAATTAAAAACATGAGATTGAAAATTTTAGAGGCATTAGAAGATAAACAAATGATGAATGATACAGATGAGTTGATCAAAAAACTATGAGCGAAAATAAGAAATGTGTTTTGTGTGGATGCAAAGATCACAAACTATTTGGATGTTCTAGACATATTTCCAAAAAATGTTCTTGTTATTTGAAAAAAGATTGATTTTTAATTATTTTCGTTTAGGACCTGATCTTTCATGAAAATTTAAACAACATTTGCATTCTTTTTCAATGCATTCTGATTCATTATGATGACCACAAATACCACATTCACAACTTGACATGAAATTCATTATTATATTTAGAATATAATTTATCCCCCAATTTTTTCTGAGTTTGAGGTCAAATGTGGTTATTTTTTAGATTTTGTTTTCTTTTTTGGTTTCTCTTTTTCTTCTAATTCTTTTTCAATCTCTGCAGCTTTATTTTCTACTGCTTTGATGATTTCTTGAATTAATCCATCCAAATCACTATCTTCTGCTGGCGGTTCAACAGTACCTGCAATTTCATTAATCGTGCTTGAAATTTCTGAACTTACGTCTTCAAAGCTTTCTGGGTCTTCATATGCTGCATTGTACAAGTTTTTTAGATTATTTACATGACCTACAACTTGATCTGTTAGAACTACTCTATAGTCAGTTCCATTTACTTTGAATTCTTTTGCACTCATACCTTGATTTTGAAATTCTTATGCTTATAATGTTTTTCAGAGATTTTTTTAAAATTTGATGTATGTAATTTATTTAAAAAACAATATAGTCTAATGCTGCAGCATCACTGATTAATCGGGTATGTTTTGAACCAACTACATATCCGTTTTTAATGTCACTTGCAGGAATCCATCTATTAGTAGAACTATAGTGTCTATTTTCTGCTAACTCTCTTTCAATTTCTTCAACATCAAATTCTCCCTCTTCTACTTCTTGAGTAGTAAGATGTTTTATCGTAACAAGAATTTTTGTTACCTTAACTCTATCTCCAAATTTCCATTTTGAAGGAGGATTTTCATCAGATACTTCTAGTACTTTGATCTTCATCTGTTTTGACCCAAGTGCATTATAACTAATCAATATTTTCTCATCTGTAAATTCTTCAAAACTTATTCTAGAATTTACTTCTGCATCAGAAACTGTTTCTAGTAATGATTCTGGCTTGATTTCTATTGATTGATTATCTTTATTTTCATCTGACAAGTACAATTCATGACATTTTATCATTAAAAAAGGATGTGAAAACTCTATTCTTTTTGAATATCTCTTTGCTTTGTTTTAAATGGCATTTTACATTCTTTTAGAAAAATCTCTTTTTTAACACCATTAGCTTTTGAGAAAATTTTACCCTCATAATTACACACACAATCTGTTATTTCCAAGGATTCATCCCATATTTTGAAAAACTCTCGTAATTCTCTACTTTCGTATTTGCCTATCCCTAGCCTCTTTTTTGAGAGAAATTTGAATGCAAGTAACACCTTTCTTTTTTTGTAAATATCAAAAGTTTTGATCCAGTCAAGACATCTTTCAATTTGGTCCATAGGGACTGGTAATGATGTGCTGGTACCTGATTTTGCTTCAATTGTAAAAATTGTACTTTTATCAGTATTTACTGCCAATACATCAGGTAGTGCAATGCTTGGAGAACCTAATCTAAATGCCCTCCAATCCGCTGTATTGTTAAATCGTTTAACAATGGTATCTTCCCACTGGTAACCTCTTTGCCTTCTCATTCTTGCTGATTTTTGATTTTTTATGCTAATTTCTTGCTGTGATTTTTGTTTTGTAATGGCAATTACACTTGATTTTCTTTTCAATGTCATGTTTTCTTGTACTTGAATATAGTAAGGTAGGTAATTACACGATAACCTATGATTTTCAGGTTTTAACACAGTTTTTTTGATGTTATTTGATTTTCTAAAATCTAAATAGTTATGATTTGGTAGTGTGGTATGTCTGAAGTAATAATTGAAAAATTATTAGAACAAAGAGATTTTTATCTAAATACTCTCAAACACCTAGAATTTCAATTAGTAATGGATCCTACTGAAAAAGAAATTGAGGAAAATAAAAAACTCAAAGACATAACTATAGAACAATTAAAAAATGTACAACAAGAGATTGCCCATATTTCAAAAAAACAATCATAATTTACAATGAGTTTATCAATCCCATTAATTTTAGAAATTTCATGCCTGTCAGTTTGGTTAAAAATCTGGTAAAGTTAAAACAAAATTTTGCAAAAAATTATTCTGGAAATGCCCATATTCAGGAAGTAATTCCTTCATTTGTTTCAAAAGAATTTGAATTAGAAAAAACTCATTTAGAGTCTCTTCATGAGTTTGCACAAAAAAATCCTATCTATACAAATTCATTTGAAGAAAAAATAGATGGAATTGATTGTATGGTGTATGAAGGAGACATCAATGAATATTGGCTAAATAGCATTAAACATGGTTCTAGTTGTCAACCATTTTATCCTACATGGATAATGTCTGCCTACATCATGGCATTAACTGCAAAGAACCTAGGTTATTCAGAACTTGTAGATATTGGCTCAGGAGATGGAAGAATTGCTTTTTGTGGAAATGTACTTGGTCTAAGGTCTCACAGTATTGAAATAGATGATGTTTTAGTAGAGTTACAAGAAAAAATTGCATCAAATACAAAACAAAATTTTAATCCTCTTTGTAGTGACGCATTAGAAGTAAATTATTCTGATTTTGAATTAAAATCGCCTGCATTTTTCATTGGTGGATTACCACAAATGGGTGGAGATATTTTGGCAACAAGTATTATTGAAAAAATTAATTCAATATCTGATTTAAAAAATAATACTGGATTAATTTTTGCAGGAACTCATTCAAAAAGACAATTATCTGGAAATTTACCAAATGGTGGATGGAGTGCTTTGATTGAAAAACACAATTTGAATTTGATTGATTCTATATCGTTACCTACCATTTGGACATTTGATCAAAATGTTGAAACTCCTTACATTTTTACAAAATTCAATTAACATAAAAAAAATAACCGTTATCTTCTATTCCACATTTTGAAATTTTTACAATTTGTTGGATGTCTGGTTTTTTTGACATTTTGGCCATAATCCTAATTGATTTTTCAAATTCTACAATACAAAAATAATATTCATTTTGTTTAGAAAACTCAATGATTTTACCCTCAAATTCACCTTCTTTTTGAGATACTTTCTCATAACAAACATCACAGAATTCTGTTGGAGGCCAAACTGTTTTTTTACATTTGTTACATGTAGGAATACAAAATATTCCTTGAGATAATTTTGTTTCAAAACTCATTTCTCTAATACCAACACTGTTGAAGATGTTGATGCAGCTGACATGTTGTGAACTAATCCTACATTAGATTCATCTACTTGACGTTTTCCTGCATCTGATTGAAGTTGTTGAACAATTTCTATAGTTTGTGAAATTCCAGTTGCACCTAGAGGGTGTCCGGAACCAATTAACCCGCCTCTAGGATTTATTTTAAAATTATTTGTTTTATGTAATTCATCTACCATATCCATTCCTTTACCTTCATTTGTAAATCTTAATGCTTCTAATACCATAGGTTCACAAACAGAAAATGCATCATGCACTTCTGCAACATCTACATCTTTGATATCGTGTTTTGACATTTTTAATGCAGATTCTGCAGCAATTTTTGTAGATTCCATAGATGACAATGATGGATTTTTTGTAAATCCTGCAGAAATTGTTTTTTGACCTATTCCAGAAATCCAAACTGGATTTTCTGAATACTTTTTTGCAATTTCTTCTGATGCTAAAACAATTGATGCACTACCAGTACAAGGTCTTGAACAATCTAGCAACCTAAGATCATCTGTTAATTTTTTAGACTCAATAACATCTTGAATTGAATATGTTTTTTTTGATAATGCGTTTGGGTTTTCTTGAGCTTGTTTGTGATTTTTTACAGAAACTGTTGCTAGTTGTTCCTCAGAAACCCCATACTCTCTTTTATATGATTTCGAAAATATGGATGCCCAAAAAATTGGATGCTTGAATTCTCCTCTGGAATTATCCCACTCTAAAATTTGTCCTGGACTATCATATCTTTCAGCCCCTGATACTAGAACCATATCTGCAAGCCCTGATGAAATGTACGAGTATGCAGAAACTATGGAATTCGTGCCTGAATTACACAAACTTTCAATAGAATGTGCAATTTTAGGCTGAATTCCTACCATTTCTGATAAAATTGGAGATAGGTATTTTGAATTATTATTAGTTGAAATCAACACTGCATCAATATTTTTTTTATCAATATCTGGATTTTTTTGAAACAGTTTGTTTGCAGAAGAATGAAGTACTGTCTCTATTTTTTTATCTTCTTTTGTGAATGGTGTTATTCCATGTGCAATGATTCCAACTTTTGACATAATCACTCATCCAACAATGTTTTTTTCATTAACAAAAATGATTCCATATTATCCCCAACTGGATTAAATTGAATTATTGGTAGATCTATTCCTGCATCTCTGAATTTCTGTAATTTTGATTTGGATTCTTCAGGAGTTCCTGATATGCAAAGAGAATCAAGCATTGAATCAGTTACAAGTTCATGATTTGATTTGAATCCTGATTTTTTAAATTCATCAAAAATATTCTCAGTTTCCTTTTTGAATCCATTTTTTGCTAAAAACTTTCTATATATTTCCCCAACTGACACATAAAACGCAAGTGTTTTTTTTGCTCTACTTATTGCATCTTCAGAATCATTTGCAATACATGTAATAATTTGACATGACACATCAATTTTTTTCTTTGATTGCATTTTTGAAATTGTTTTTTTCATTTCATCTAATGGTCTGAGATAGAAAATAACTCCATCTCCTATTTCCCATGCTAAATTTACCATCTTTGGATTAATTGCTGCCAAGTATATTGGAATGGACTTTCTTTGTGGTTGAATTAACAATGTAAAATTTTTCAAATCAAAAATTTTTCCAGTATAGTTTACTTGTTTTCCAGATAACACTAGTTTGATAATCTCAACATATTCTTTCATTCTTTGTACTGGGGTTTCAAATTTCCCCCCATGGAAATCCTCTACAATTGGTAAGCTACTTGTACCCAATCCCAAAATCAACCGCCCATTTGATAAAATATCTACAGTTGATGCTCCCATTGCAATTGTAGATGGGCTTCTCGAATAGATGTTAATTATTGATGAGCCTATTTTTTGATTCTGGGTTTTGTTTGAAACTGCCCCTAGCATTGAAAAATTCTCCATACCCCACGTTTCAGGTACCCATAATGAGTCAAGATTTGTTTTAGATAGAATTTCTGAGCATTCTAACACTTGATTTACTGATAATAATGAACCTAAACTACATGCAGTACGCATGAAAGTACTATGAATATTGGATATTCTAGTGTTCTGTTTTAGTAATGGGTAAATTTTGATTGAGGAGGAGAATTATCTTATAATTCATTAACCAAAATCATTGAGCGAGCAAGTTTTACCTGAAAAATCACACCAAAAATCTAGTTTTTGGAATGATGCTACTAAATACACGTCAACAAGCAATGATGAATCATTTGTTGAGGAAGTGGCATACATGATGGTTACCCTCCATAGAACCGGTGCTTGATTTTATTTTATTATTTTTTCAATCTCTAATGCACATTCTTCCATATCTTTGAAAGAATCAACAGAGTACCATTTTGAATTTTTGAATTTGATTGTATTTAGAATTCCTTTTTTTGCGTATTTTGGAAAAACTGTTTTTTCAATATCGCCTTTAACTGGAAGTTCTTTTAATACTTCTTTTTGAAGATGGTAAATACCTGCATTCATCCATGTATCTGGAATTTCTTTTTTCTCTCTGAAATTCAAAATTTTATCATCATTAGTTTCTAAAATTCCATATTTTGTTCTTAACTCAATTGCAGCAATTGCATTTTTCTTTTCTGCAAGTTTATTCAAATCAATATTTGTTATTGTATCTCCATTTAATACGAAAAATGATTTATCATTGATCATTTTCCCTGCTTTTTTGATTGCACCACCTGTACCTAAAGGGGTTTTTTCAATTGAAAATGTGATCTTTGTTTTAATATTTTTCATATTCAAATGATTTTCAATCATTTCTGTTTTGTAACCTGTACAGATTATAACTTCTTTAATTCCAAATTTTTCTAAATATTTGATTTGCCATTCAATTATCGGGATATTTTTTATTGGAACTAAGGGTTTTGGGACATAGTCAGTTATTGGTTTTAGTCTTTTTCCACGTCCTCCAGCTAAAATTATTGCTTTCAATACCTTTGATCAAAATTTAGAGTATAAAATAGTTAAAAAATGATTTTCAAAACTTTGCAATGAGAGATTTTTAAAATTTTATAATTTAAGATAGCCCGTATTGGGGATTCTACCTGTAAATTGTCTTTTTAGTAGAATGATTTCATTGGCTTTTCGATTTATAATGATTTTTTTACTAACAAACTCTAAAGTTTCTTTAATCTCCTCATGACATGTTGTTAATTGTTTTTTGAATTTTGTATTATTTGTGGTATCTTTTACAAGTAAAATTGACGATGATATTTCAGTCATATTCGAAAAAGAATCTAAAAGTTTTTCAAAATGGGTCTTTATGGTTTTGTTTAATTTGTATGAATTGATATCTTTAGAAATATCTGCAAATATTTTTTTATTTTCTAATTTTTTTATCGATTCTTTGATTTTAGATTCATTAGTAAATATAAGATCATTTACAAATCCAAGATAATCTTCTGGATTTGAATAAGATATTTTGGTATAATATTTATCAGTACTTGAAATTTTATTTTTTTTAAGAAACCCCAAAGTTGTTAATTTTTTTAATGCAGTGCTGATGTCTTTTCTTTTATACCGTTTACCTTTTTCATCTAAGCATATTTTCCATATATCATCTTCATAATTGTTTTCATCATTCATGTTGTTTAAAATGAACGAAATTGAAATTTCTTTCATGCTTTTTTTATTTTAGTTATTTTTACTTCTTCTTTTGCAATAACTTCATCCATCTTTTTTGCAAATTCATTGTAAATTTTTTCAAGATCTTTTAATGGCATATCTATTCCCAGTAATTTCATAGTTTTATTCCATGATTCAATGTATTTTTCATCATCAAATCCTTTTCCTAAAGTTTCTGCAAGGGAGTTAATTCCCTCAGTTTTACCTAGAGCATAAATTGCAATATCTCTTTTTGTTAACATATTCTCAACTACTTTCATTCAAATAATAATGAAGTTCTGTATAACATTCTACACAATATTCTTCAAAATCTGTATGATCACAATCATACACTTTTGATACATCCGTACTGCATTTTTTACAAATTGGCATAATTCTAGGATTTTGCTATTTTAATTCCACCTAAAGCCAATTGAATGACGGCTGGAATTAACATCATGGCCATGGATACCATAGGATCTCTATCTGAAGTTTCAGCTGCAGGAGCAGGATTAACCATTACTACAATACCACCAAGAATAATCAAAACACCTGTAATTATTATCATGATACCTAATCCTTTAGATGGTTCTTTTAGAGAAATGAAAAATGCAATTATTGGTAAAATTAATGCTGGTGCACCCAAACCCATGCCTCTTTGCATATGATCAAGAGGCAAAAATCCATGATCACTATCTGAAGACATTGCAACTGCTACATCTGCAGCATAGATTACAAGTAATGCAATTGCGATTCCTGTAATGATTAAGGATGCAGTCAATGCCATGATAGTTTTTTTCCCTCACAATTAATAAACTTAGTTAGGTAGGTTGAACTGCTGCCCTAGGTTTTATGGATTCTACTTTGTTTAACAGCACATCAATTGATTCATCATTTGTAGATATGAGATTAAAATGTCCTAATTTTCTCATGGGTTTTGAAATCTTCTTTCCATACATTTTGAGGAATAAATTCTCATCTGGAATCACTAGCGGTTTGTATTCCCCTTCAAATGTTTTTGTTCCAAGTATGTTGTACATTATAGTAGGGTGAAGTAATTTTGTACTTCCAAGTTCTAATCCCAAAATTGCTCGCAAATGCTGTTCAAATTGAGATGTTTCACTTGATTGCAAAGTATGATGTCCTGAATTGTGGACTCTGGGGGCAATTTCATTAATAACAATTTGATCATCTTGTGTTACAAACATTTCAATTCCAAAAACTCCTGCCCCTTTTAGAACATCCATTGTTTGACTGGCAATTTTTTCTGCTTTTTCTGTAACTTGGGATGATACTCTGGCAGGTGCAATTGTTTCACGTAGAATATTTTCTTCATGAATATTTTCTACAAGAGGAAATGTTTTGATTTGACCTTTAGTATTTCTAGCTGCAATTACTGAAACTTCCATTTTGAATGGTACAAATTTTTCTAACATTAATTTTTGTCCTTTAAAATAATCAAATGCTTTTTGGATTTGATCTTCAGAATCTATTTTGTAATTTCCTCTTCCATCATATGCATCTCTTCTTGCTTTGAGTAATGCAGGATACCCAAATTTCTCCAACCCTTTTCTAACTTCATCAATTTCGTTTATTTCAATAAATTCTGGAACAGGAATATTATTTTCTTGCAAAAATGATTTTTGTAGAAATTTGTCTTGAATTATTCTTAATGTTTCAGGAGAAGGATTGATTTCAGCATATTTTTCTACGTATTTTAAGACATTACTGTCTCCTGATTCAATCTCATAAGTAATAATATCTGATTTATTGGCCAAATCAACAATTGCATCTTTATCTTTAAAATCAGCCACAATTTGTTCAGCCCCTACTTGTGCTGCGGGACAATTTTCAGTTGGATCAACCACAATTATTTTGGAAATCTCTTTGGGCATTTTTTTTGCAGCTTCTGCAATCATCATACCAAGCTGACCCCCACCAATAATTCCTAAGATTTTACCCAATATCAGAATCTGGGAATATCGATTAAAAATATCTAATGTTCCCAGAATTGTTTTTTGTAATATTTCTAATAGTTATTGTTAATTACTCTCCAGTTTTTTGTAATACTATGCCATATTCAAAAAAACCACTTGTTGGTATTATTATGGGATCTAGTTCTGATAGCAGAATTATGCAAGGGGCAGCTGAAATTTTAGATGAATTTAAAATTAAACATGAAGATCAAATAGTATCTGCTCATAGAACCCCTGCAAGATTAGCAGAATATGCACAACATGCAGAAAAAATGGGATTTAAATTAATTATTGCAGGAGCAGGAGGTGCAGCACATTTACCTGGAATGATTGCATCACACACAACAATTCCTGTAATTGGTGTTCCAATACTAGTTTACAATGATAAACATCCAAAGAAAGTGGATAATTCAAAATTTTCAGCATTTGGTGGATTGGATTCACTTCTATCCATTACTGAAATGCCTACTGGTTCTCCTGTGGTATCAGTTGGTGTTAACAAAGCAGGTAATGCAGGAATTTATGCAATCAAAATACTTGCAAATGAATTTGCAGATTTGAAAAAGAAATTAAAAAAACATAAATCAAATCAACATAATTCAGTCATAAAAGAATCCGAACAACTCAAAAAACAAGGTCTTTCAAAATTTGCAAAAAAGAAATTCAAGTAATTATGTTAACAAACTAAATTGAATATTCTTTTTTCTTAACATCTCAATTAATTTATCTGACTGTTCTTTTCCTTGAGTTTCAAGACTTAATGTTACTGTAACAGAACCTGCATGAACTTTTGAGCTTAATCTATCGTGAATTACTTCTACGATATTTGCATTAACTAAGGCTATTTCATCAACGATTTCTTTAAAGACACCTGGTCTGTCAGGCAAGGCTATGGATAATACTAGTAATCTGCCCATTGCAGCCAGTCCTTTATCTACAATTTGGCCTAGTAGATACATATCCACATTACCTCCAGCTAATACTGCAACAACTTTTTTTCCAGGTGCAGGTTTTTTTGATATCAAATAAGCTAAACTTGCAGCACCTGCAGGTTCCACTACAAACTTCATTCTTTCCATTAGCAAAAACATTGCTTTTGTGATTTCATTGTCATCTACAAGAACGACATCATCTATCAATTCATTGATTATTGAAAATGTTAATTGGCCGGGAATTCGAACAGAGATGCCGTCTGCAATTGTTTTTTCTCCTCCACTTTCAGTTAACGTACCTTTTTTTACTGATTCGTACATTGATGGAAATGAGTTTGATTGAACTCCTATTACTTTGATGTTTGGATTTTTTTCTTTAACTGCAATTAATGTACCAGCTGCCAATCCGCCCCCTCCTATTGGAAGATAAATCTCATCAACATCCGGCAAGTCTTCTAATATCTCTAACCCAACTACTCCTTGAGCAGCTATTATCTGTGGATCATCAAATGCATGTATCATTGTAGCTCCTGTTTCTTTAGCAATTTCTTTTGCTTTGGATGATGATTCATCATAATTCACACCTTCAAGAATTACATTTGCACCATATCCTCTAGTGGCAGCCACTTTAGCTGGTGATGCATTTTTTGGCATTACAATTGTACATGGAATTTTTTCTAATGATGATGCAAAAGCTACACCTTGTGCGTGATTACCTGCAGATGCGGCAACCACTCCTCGTTTCTTTTCATCTTCAGATAATGAAATTATTTTGTAATAAGCTCCTCGAATTTTAAAAGAACCTGTTCTTTGTCTAAACTCTGCTTTGAGATGAATATCAGAACCTGTAAGATCACTAAATGTTGGAGAATGTATTAACGGAGTTTTTTTTATTCTATCTCCACGCATTTCATTTGCTTTTATGATTTCATCATATGTTGGATTCATTGGAAATGTTGCTTGCAAAACGATGTATTTGACTTCTTCTATACAAAAATTACATTTGTTGTCAAATTTTGTGTGTGATTTTTGAGAAATGACTTAATAGTTTAGAAAAGTCGATTCAAGTATATCTGAGGAATTGGATCTCCCCTTTGAGAAAAACTCTCATTTTCAGGTTCCTTGGTTTTTAATTATTTTATAATTTCTTCAAATTCTGTTAATCTTTTTGAAATATTATTTTTTACAGTTTCTGACATTTTTCTAGGATCAAATTGTCCTTCACGATTATTATTTTTTAGAAACTCAATATCCAAAGTACATAGTGCACCTTCTTCACCTGAAACTAATCTTGAATCATCAATGAGTACTGGAACTATTTGATATGTTTCAACTAACAAAGAATCCAACTCATCAAATAATTTTTTCTTTTTGTCTGATAATTCTTTAAAATCTGTACCTGTTTCATTTTCAATTTCAGACATTATTTCTTCTCGCAAGTCATCTTTTTCATAAAAAATCTCAAATAATTTTTGATGATCAAAATCCTTGTAACCTTTTTCTTTTAGTTTGTTTAACACTAATTGATCACTGTTATCTGACATCTCTTTTTCTTTGTTTTTTGTCAAATCAACAATTTCTGATAATTCTTTTTGAGAATCAATTACTCTTTGTTCTGGTTTATAATATAACAACACATGAAATTGTATTGAAATATGTCCTGATATCAAATAATTTTCTTCTGTGATTTCAAATTTTGTAAAAATTCGTCGTAAATCCTCATTGTTTGATATTGAGACATCTTGTAGATTCCAATCTTTTAGATTAGAATTAATTTTTTGAAAATAATCAGAAACTAGTTTTGGATCAAATGTTTTTTGATTGGTAACTGTTGCATCACCCATCATAACTTTTGTATCGATCATTTTTACCAATTCTGAAATCTTTGAAAGAAACGATTTTTGTATAGATTCATTTTGTTTATTTAGTGATTGAATGAATTCATTGGGGGATCTACTGCCTAATCTCACAAGAATAGCAAATTATTGTTCTCCTTAAACCTTCATCAATCTCTAAATATGTAATAATCAAATTTTAGGCATGGATGATTCAAAATTTACTTGCAATGATTGTGGAGGAGAAATTGTTGAACATTTCCATGAGGGCTATAAGGGAAAAAGAGGCAAATGTCTTCATTGTGGGCATGAATTTCCATTAGAATAGAGGAGAAATTATGAGTCAAAATAATCATTCTGAAAATACCGATAAATCAGATACCAATAGTAGTCCAGAAGTCGTAGATATGCTCCTAAGTACCCAAAAGGAGAAAATTCTTGATTCAGAAAATATGATTTTAGAGACTCAGAAGCGAGTTTGGGGAGCACTCAAAAAAGGATACGAGTATTCAGGAGTAGTAAACGAATCAGATGAATTTCTAAGAAAACACGTATTTTCAAAATTAAACATGGTTGTTTTGTATGTTGATTTAGTTGGTTCCACAAATATGACTTTGGAAATGCCGGGTGAAAAGATTGCAATTATTATTAGTTCTTTTGCTCAAGAAATGGCCGCAGTAGTGAGACAGCATCATGGATATGTATTGAAATTTGTAGGAGATGCTGTAATTGCTTATTTTGAAGCAGATGAAAATGGCTTACTTGCATCAGATAACGCAGTTAATTGTGCAAAATCAATGTTATCAGTAATTCAAAAAGGAATCAATCCAATTCTAAATCAGTATGATTATCCTGATTTAATGGTAAAAATTGGAGTAGACTTTGGACAAAATTTTGTAGTACGATATGGTGCAGATGCTAAACAATCACAAGTTGACTTGATGGGACCTGCAATGAATATTGCATCAAAAATTCAAAGTATGGCAAAACCAAACCAAATCTTGATTGGTAGTGACGTATATGAGAGACTACATCCAAATTCTCAAAAAGAATTCATTCCAATTGTTTGGAAAAAAGATGAATGGAAGTATCGCTCACGATTAACTGGGGATATTTACAAAGTTTATGAACATCGAGCTTGATGGTTGATTTTTTAGATTTTTGAAAATCATATAGTAAATTTGTCTGGACACTCTACATGTTCATAGTGATGTTCTGTGAATTTTTCTTGAACTACATAAATTACAATCTTGTGTAGATCTTTTTCTTTAATGTCTTTTTTACATCTGAGACATGTTTTTGATTTTTCCATGTGTATTAGCGATCCAAAACATGAATCGTATAAGGATCTGCGATCAACTCTAATTGAGCTAAAATGACTCAAATTTTACTAAAGGGTATATCCATTGCCTAAAGTAAGGCAGAAATATAGCAAATCTGAATGAATTTCGTGGAAGATTCAGTAAATAGACACTTGCAAGATTTGTATGGCTTAAATCCAAACATTCCTCACATGGCTTTTCAGTTTCCTCGATTACCTCCTGGAATGGCACATCCAATGTTCAAAGTGTTTGAAAA
>CAYTNP010000012.1:0-8688 GCA_964439165.1 uncultured Nitrosopumilaceae archaeon
TCATCAATGATGAGTAAATGGTTAGGTGAAGCAGAGAAAAATGTTTCAAAATTATTTGTAATGGCAAGAACATATGCTGAAAAAGAAGGTAAACCTGTAATTTTGTTTGTAGATGAAGTTGATTCTCTGTTGGGTTCTAGAAATAGTGAAGTCGGCGGTGAAGTTAGAACTAAAAATCAATTCTTAACTGAAATGGATGGAGTAAATGGAAAAGGAAAAGATTTGATGTTATATGTTATTGGTGCTACAAACAAACCTTGGAGTCTTGATTGGCCATTTTTGAGAAGATTTCAAAAGAGAATCTATGTATCTCTACCAACACAAGAAGCACGTGAAAGTTTGTTTAAACAATACACTGAACCTCTCAGAAAAGATTACAAAGTAAATGACACTGATTTGGCAAAATTATTTGATGGATACAGTGCCAGTGATATTAAAGACGTTTGTCAGGCAGCACAAATTAAAACAGTTCATGAAATTTTCAACTCCCCTGATTACCATGAACCAGTTGAAGGTGAGGACCCAATTCAACCAAGAGAACTTACCACAACTGATTTCAAAGATATAATGTCAAGACGAAAACCTAGTGTCTCCACTGAAATGATTCGTGCATATCACAAGTGGAGTGAAGAGTTCAAAGCACTCTGATCTCAAATTATATCTGCGATCAAAATCATTTACTTCTAATCTACGACAAAACTTAAATTCACAATAACTCGGACTTTACGAGGGTCACAATTACTACAAAGAAATCAAACCACGCAAATAAGTTTGGAAAGCTGATTTTTGATGATGGTACTGTTCTTGATGGTCAAGGTTTTGGTTATTCTACAACTGTTTTTGGTGAAATTGTATTTAACACTGGAATGGTTGGATACACTGAAGCATTAACTGATCCATCATACAATGGACAAATTCTTACTTTGACTTATCCTCTAGTTGGAAATTATGGAATTCCTGATCCTTCTGAAGTGGATTCAGATGGAATCTCAAAATATTTTGAATCTGATGTAATGCAAATTCGAGGTCTTGTGGTTCATGAATTATCTGAAACTGCCAGCCATTGGAATCTGAAAATGACTCTAGATGAATGGATGTACAATGAAAAGGTGCCTGGAATTTCAGGAATTGATACTAGAGAAATAACCAAGAAACTTCGAAGTGGTGGTGTGATGATGGCAGCACTTGTTGTATCTGATACTGAAATTGATGTTGATAAAGTCAAAAAGGAATTGGCCTCTGCAACTCATTATGATTCTGAACAATTCATGGATTCAGTATCAACTAAAGAAGAAAAAATATTTGGAAATGAAAAAGAATCTGTTGTTGTAATTGACACTGGTGCAAAAAATGCTATACTTCGAAATGTACGAGAACTTGGTTACAAAGCAATCCTAGTTCCATGGAATACAACATATGAAAAAATAATGTCATACAATCCAAAAGGTGTAGTGCTTAGTAGTGGACCTGGTGATCCACAAAAATGTCCTGATACAATTGATACTGCTAAAAAATTAATTGAAAATAATGTCCCTACATTGGGTATTTGTCTTGGTGCACAAATTATTGGTATTGCAGGAAATACTGAAACTTACAAATTAAAATATGGACATCGTGGACAAAACAAACCTTGTGTTAATCTAGAAAATAACCAAGTATATGTCACTAGTCAGAATCATGGTTATGGAATAAAACCTAAATCTTTAGAAAAATCTGATTTTAAATTATGGTTTACAAATGCTGATGATAAAACAGTGGAAGGGATTAAACATAAAAAACAAAATTGTGTTGCAGTACAATTTCACCCAGAAGCTGCCCCTGGCCCTTTTGATTGCAAGTTTGTCTTTGAAGAATTAAAACAATTAATGGAGAAAAAATAATTGCCAATAAATGAATCCTTAAAAAAAATCCTAGTTCTTGGTAGTGGGGCTATTAAAATTGGAGAAGCTGGAGAGTTTGATTATTCTGGTAGTCAATGTCTAAAGGCAATTCATGAAGATGGACTCAAAAGTGTTTTAATTAATCCAAACATTGCTACCATTCAAACAGATACTAGATTTGCAGACCAAGTGTATCTTTTACCAGTTACCCCTGACTATGTTGAATCCATAATTGAAAAAGAACGTCCTGATGGCATTATGTTGGCATATGGCGGCCAAACTGCTTTGAATTGTGGAGTGAATTTAGAAGACTCTGGAATTTTACAAAAATATGATGTCAAAGTCCTTGGAACTCAGGTACAAGGCATCAAAAATACTGAAGATAGGCAGCTATTCAAGGATCAAATGAAAGAGGCTGGAGTTCCTGTACTCAAAAGCAAGACTGTGACAAACTTTGATGATGCAAAAAAGGCAGCAGAAGAATTATTGTATCCAGTAATTATTCGAGTTGCCTACACTCTTGGTGGACGTGGTGGAGGAATTGCCCACAATGAGATTGAATTACATGAAATTGTTGAGCGAGGATTAAAGGCTAGTCTTGTGGGTCAAGTTTTGATTGAAGAGTATATCGGTCACTGGAAACAAATCGAATATGAGGTAATGCAAGATTATGATGGTAATAATGTCATTGTATGTAACATGGAAAATGTTCTTTCTATGAAAGTTCATACTGGTGATAATATTGTAGTTGCACCTTCTCAAACAATTAACAATCATGAATACCACATGTTGCGTTCAGCTGCATTACGTGCAACAAAACATGTTGGTATTGTTGGTGAATGTAATATTCAATATGCATTAGATGCTGATTCAGATAGATACGTTGCAATTGAAATTAATCCTCGTCTATCCCGCTCATCTGCTCTTGCAAGTAAAGCAACTGGATACCCACTTGCATACATGTCTGCAAAGATTGGTCTTGGTTACAATTTATCTGAACTTGTAAACCGTATAACAAAAAGTACTACTGCATGTTTTGAACCCTCCCTTGATTATATAGTATGTAAACATCCTAGATGGGATTTCTCAAAGTTTGAACTTGTTAACCGTAAACTTGGAGTTACTATGAAATCAGTTGGTGAGGTGATGGCAGTTGGTAGAACCTTTGAAGAATCATTACAAAAAGCAATCAGAATGCTTGATATCGGAAATGATGGACTTGTTTTGAATCGTACAAATGGAACAAAATATTCTGAAGAAGAAATTGAATTCAAACTTTCACATCATGATGATCAAATACTGTATAATGTTGCAATGGCACTTAAGATGGGAATATCTGTTGATAGAATCTACAAACTATCTGCCATTGATCCTTGGTTTATAGAAAAAATCCAAAATATTGTAAATACTGAATCAAAACTCAAGGAATCAGAACTTGATGAATCTGTTATGTGGGATGCCAAAAAAATGGGCTTTTCAGATAAACAGATTGCACGAATAAAGGAGAAAACTCCTGATGATGTGCGTGAAATACGCAAGAAATTAGGCGTAATTCCTTCAGTCAAACAAATTGATACTTTGGCAGCAGAATGGCCTGCAGTTACAAATTATCTCTATCTTACTTATGGTGGACATTCTAATGATGTTGAGGTTCCTTCTGATGAGAAAGGTATAGTGGTTGTAGGTGCTGGTCCATATAGAATTGGAAGTAGTGTGGAGTTTGATTGGGGAACTGTCAATATGGTTTGGGGACTGCAAGAAAATGGCGAGAAGAATGTTTCCGTAGTTAATTGTAATCCTGAAACAGTTTCAACTGATTATGATATTTGTACAAGATTGTACTTTGAAGAACTTACTCAAGAAAGACTACTTGATATTACTGAATTTGAAAATCCAAAAGGTGTAATCACTTGTGTTGGTGGACAGACTGCAAACAATCTTACTCCCGGTCTCGCAGAACGTGGAATAAACATTATGGGAACAAGTGCAATAGATGTTGATAGAGCTGAAGACCGTTCTAAATTTAGTGCTGAACTTGACAAGTTACACATACAACAACCAAAATGGCAAGCATTTTCAAATCTTAATGAGGCAAAAAGCTTTGCACAAGAAGTTGGTTTTCCTGTAATTGTTAGACCATCTTATGTTTTATCAGGAGCTGCAATGAAAGTTGTATGGTCTCAAGATGAACTAAAAACATATGTCAAAGATGCTACTGATGTCTCTCCTGATCATCCAGTTGTAATTTCAAAATTCATGTTAAATTCACTTGAAGTAGATGTTGATGGAATAAGTAATGGAAAAGAAGTTGTCATTGGTGCAATAGTTGAACACATTGATTCAGCTGGTGTTCATTCTGGTGATGCAATGATGTGTATTCCTCCGTGGCGTCTAAGTAACAAAACAATTGAAACCATAAATGAATACTCTAAAAAAATTGCATTAACCTTTAATGTCAAAGGTCCTTTCAATTTACAATTCTTAATTCATGATGATCATGTCTATGTGATTGAGTTAAACATTAGAGCCTCTCGTTCTATGCCATTTGTCTCAAAATTAGTAAAAACAAACCTAATTTCACTTGCATCAAAGGCAATTTTGGACAAACCACTACCTAAAATCCCTGAAAATAAGTGGCAAAAGATTCACAATTACGGAATCAAAGTACCTCAATTCTCCTTTATGCAATTAGATGGTGCAGATATTGCTTTAGGAGTTGAGATGCAGTCAACTGGAGAAGCTGCATGTTTTGGTGATAGTTTCTATGATGCATTATCAAAAGGTTTGACTTCAGTTGGATACAATCTTCCTGATAAGGGAACTGCACTTGTAACTGTGGGGGGTTCAGTAAACAAGGAAAAACTCTTACCAACAATTGCAAAATTAAAGAATCTAGGATTTAGAATTTTAGCTACAGAACATACTGCTGAATTCTTTGAAGAAAAAGTTGGCGATGTTGAAATTGTTCACAAAATATCTGAACCAGAAAGAAAACCAAACATATCTGATTTACTTTATGAGAAGAAAATTGACTTTATCATAAATATTCCAAGTACATTATCATTGGAAAAATATGTTGGAATGCTTGATGATGAATATCAAATTAGAAGAAAGTCACTTGAACTTGGAATTCCTGTATTGACTACATTGGAGCTTGCTGATTCTTTTGTAAAAACATTAGAATGGCTAAAAACTAATGAGACTACAAAAAATCCTATTGAACCATATGATAAAATAGAATAATTTTTAAAATTTACAATACTTGATTGATGATTGATTCGTTTCCTAAAATTGAGCCATCAAGTGTAACAATTTTTGCTGTTTGTATCTCTCCAATTTTTTGAATAATTGGAGAAATTGACTTTTTGTAGGCACGCTTTTGTGTAGCGTAAAAATATTTGTTAAAAGATGGAATTATGATAATCTCTAATTCTCCTGAAGATGATGGAAATATTTTTTCTTTTTGTGTTTTAATTGATACCCAAACCCTTTGACCATTTACAATGGAATCTTCTTGAAAAAATACTGGATGAACATGACCCATGATAATTTTCTCAACATTTGAAAAATTCTCTGAAGGCATTGTATGTCCATGTGTAAACAATACATTTTCTTCAATCATTCCTGATGAACTGATCATGGTAATTTCTTTTGGAACTAATTTTTGGATATTTGCATCATGATTTCCTGGAACCAAAATTATGTCACACTTTTTCTTTATTTTATCAAAAAATAGAGGAACCTCATCCCATTCGCTTTTTGAGATACTTTTGATGCTTGATTTTACATCTCCTAGCAAAATAACTGAATCTGGAGTCTCTGAATCAATAAGATCTGTTAGCTCTTGAATCGTTTCATTGATTGTAGAGTTTTTTCCAACGAAAATTTCATTTGATGACATGCTATTTTCAAATCCAATATGAATATCTGAAACAATTAGATTTTTTTTAATTCCTTCTAAAACTAATGCTGGTTTATTTGGAATAATTTTAGTTTGCAACATCAAAGTTATACAATACATATCTGATTAAATTCTTGTGAACAAAGACTCTGATAGAGTTGAAGTCCTAGTCTCAGAAAAACGAGTGAAACTACATGTTTTTGAGCCTAGTCAACGAAAAATCTGGACAGTTGTAGGAAAAGGTGAAGAACACTGGGTTGATCCTGATGGAAACTATTGTTCTTGTCCAGGATTTTATTTTGGCAGATTAAATGGAAAATCTTCTTGTTATCATTTAGATTCTGCAGAACTGGCAATAAAAGAAAATAAAATTGAGCAAATTGTTTTTTCTGATGATGAATTTTCTGATTTTTTAGCAGGCTTGGTTTCGGATTTATAGTATCTATTATTCGAATGTATTAATACCTAGAAATTCTTCTTTATTGTATGGATGATTCACAACAAAACTCTGAAATTGAAAAAATTGCAAACCTTATGGTCCATGATAATCTCTCAGCTGATGAACAAGATGTTTCAAAGTTAGAAAAATACAAAAATCAAATCAAAGAAGATTGTGGTCTTGATGATGAAAAGGCCATGAAATTAGTTTATGAAACTCTTTTGTTTAGAAAATTAAAAAATTCTGATTCTGGAGATTTGTTAGAAAAAGGTAATGATTTTGGTGCTGGATTTAGTTGAATCTTCTATAGTGGAATAGATTCAACATCATCTTGTGAAACCCCTTTCCAAAGACCTATCATTCCTTCTGGTTCTACCTCTTCTACTTTGGTAATTACTTGAATCTTGATTTGATCTGGTGTTGGTGGTCTCCATAACATTGCCATGTATTCCCCAACCTCTCCAACTTTGTTTGGAGATGCCATAGTAATTTTTTCTACTGCAAATCCTTTTGAGGTCAAAGCAGTAGTTGCTTTTTCTCTAAGATCCATCTTTCCATGCAAGAATAGGTACACGTTTTTTTGAGTGTCAATTTCTGCCATGAATTTCATGATTTTTTTAACTAATTCAACCTTTCTTGATCTATTTCCTTCCAAAAAGGGTTAAATTAGAACGCTCAAAAATCTTAACTGTGAAAATCTTTACTGTTGGCAGCAAATCCTTTGTAACTAGTTTTCAATTAGCTGGTGTTCCTGGCGTGATTTCTGAATCACCTGAAAAGGCATTAGATGAAATTAAAAAATTAACTGATGATGAAGATGTTGGTTTGGTTCTAGTCAGTGATGATATTACAGAATCAATCAATGATGAATTAACTGCACTTAGAGCAGAAAAATCCACTCTGGTCTTTTCATTACCTGCAACAGGAAGTGAGAAAACTGAAGTCGATTATAGAGTGATGCTCAAGAAGATTCTTGGTGTATAGTTCTTTTAATCTACTTATAATCAAATTTTCAATACTTTACAATGAAAACTGCATCTGTTAAAGAGGCATCTGTAATTTCTGTAACTCAAACAGAAAAACCAACATTGGATAATGGCGAAATTCTAGTCCAAATGAATGCTTGTGGAATTTGTGGTTCTGATTTAGAAAAAGTTTTTGGACAATATGGCCAGCCTTCAATGCGATTAGGACATGAACCTGCTGGAATAATTTTAGATGTTAGTTCTGATGTTACTGAATTCAAAAAAGGTGATAGAGTGTTTACTCATCATCATGTTCCTTGTTATGATTGTCATTTATGCAATCATGGTTATGAAACAATGTGCAAAAAATATTCTGAAACAAATCTTTCTCCATGTGGATTATCTGAAGAGTATGTTGTTCCTGCATGGAATGTATCTCATGGTGGTGTTTTGAAAATTTCTGATTCTCTTAGCTTTGAAGAAGCTGCAATGATTGAACCTTTAGCATGTTGTGTTAGAGCATGGAACAAATTTTCTTATCAAGAAGGTGACTCTACTGCCATTTTTGGAGTTGGTCCTACTGGAATGATGCATGTAATGTTAGCACACGCACATAAATTCTCAAAAATTATGTGTTTTGATGTTAATGATTTTAGATTAGATTTTGCAAAAAAATTTGACATCACTGAATCAATTAATTCAATGGATGAAAATAGAAAACAAAAGATTTTAGATCATACTGATGGACGAGGTGTAGATGTTGCAATTGTTGCTACAAGTAGTCTAAAAGCACTTGATGATGCAATTGACATGGTAAGAAAGGGAGGTACAGTAATGATGTTTGGTGTTCCATCAAAAGGTGCAAAATTGGATTTAGATATGAACAAAGTATATTCAAAAGAGATTACTCTTGTAACTAGTTATGCTGCATCTGATAAAGACACAAAAGATGCACTTGAATTAATCGAGTCTTCTAAAATTAATGTTAAATCATTAATCACTCACACTTATTCTATTGATGATACTCAAAAAGCATTTGAGCATGCCAAAACTGGTGATAATGCAATGAAAATTATCATTACAAAATAAGAAAGGCTTAAGAAAGGTATTTCTATTCTTTCAAAATCGAAGAGATATGGAATGGGGATTAGAAAACAGATTATCTAGTATCATTAAACCACAAAATAAACGAGCTTTAATGTTGGCAGTAGACCATGGATATTTTCTTGGTCCTACTGAAAAATTAGAAAATCCAAAAAAAGTCATTGCACCTTTACTAAAACACTGTGACTCTTTGATGTTAACAAGAGGTGTTCAAAGAACATCTGTTCCTGCTACAACTGAGACTCCTATGGTTTTGCGTGTCTCTGGTGGCTCTAGTATTATTGGAGATGATTTGTCCCAAGAAGACATTACAGTATCAATTGATGATGCAATTAGATTAAACGCTAGTGCACTTGCAATGTCTATCTTTGTTGGTTCAAAATATGAATATCAAACAGT
>CAYTNP010000012.1:8788-17232 GCA_964439165.1 uncultured Nitrosopumilaceae archaeon
AATCAAAACAAATCAAACAAACCTAATCAAAACAAATCAAACAAACCTAATCAAAACAAATCAAACAAACCTAATCAAACAAAACCTGTTTCAAAATAATTAAACACTAATTTTTGACAAATGAATGTGTGCAATTTTCCATGTTGGTTGTTTAACTAAAACAAATGTTGCTCTTCCATTGATTTCCATATGTTCTCCTGTGTATGCTTTGGTATCTACTAACATTCCTTTTTGAATTAGTTCCATTGCAACAACTGCTGCATCCCCAAAGACACTGATTTTTGGATTTTTAATCTCATAACTATAATCTGAAATGCTGACGAATTTTAATTCCTCAAGCTCAATTGTGTTTTGATAGTCTTTAAGATCATATGGTGGCAAATCACTAAACCCTGAAAATTTTGGATCATTGAGATGAATATCTCTTAAAATAGACGTATCTTTTGTAATTCCTACCTCAAACAATGTCTCTATTACTTTGATTATTTCCTCATTGTCTGACAAAAACCATCAATTTAGAAGGCAAAAATAATCCGTTTAAGTCTTCTTCTGGTTGAGGCAAAAACATGGTTTACTTCTCTGATAATCTTTATTAATTATCGATTGATTATTTTTTTGATTTCAATGAACACGTTAACTGAACCACTTTGCAAATATTTGCAGGTAGTTCTGCTATAATCTGCTAAAAAATCTTAACACATTAAAATTATGGAAAAAAATTTGATGAATAAAATGGAAAAGATGATCGGCGCTAAAGCCTTGATGACTGCAATGGAAAAAGAAGGTGTCAAAGAAGTATTTGGTTTACCTGGAGGAGCAAATCTTCCAATGTATGACGAATTTGCAAGATGTGATATTAGACATATTTTAGCTAGACATGAACAATCAGCTTCTCATATGGCTGATGGGTATGGACGAGTTTCAAGAAAACCTGGAGTTTGTTTTGCAACATCTGGACCTGGTGCAACCAATATTTTGACAGGAATTGCAACTGCTCAAGCTGATTCATCACCAATGATTGCAGTTACTGGACAAGTACCAGTAAACATGATTGGAAAAGATGCTTTTCAAGAAAGTGATATTATTGGAATGACAAACCCTGTTGTAAAATATGCATATCAACCACGAAATGCATCTGAAATTCCTGAAGTTGTAAAAAAAGGATTTTACATTGCAGAAACTGGAAGACCAGGACCTGTACTAATTGACATTCCAAAAGATGTTCAACAAAACGAAGCTGAAATGGTTTTTCCTGAAGAATTTAAAATTCAAGGATACCATCCTTGGGCTGATCCTGATATTGTTGCAGTTGAAAAAGCAATTGATATGTTACTTCATGCACAAAAACCAATCATTTTAGCTGGTGGTGGAACAATCATTTCATCCGCATTTGCAGAATTACAATCTATTGCAGAAACTTTGATGCTTCCTGTTGTTACTACTTTCAAAGGCAAAGGTGCTTTTCCTGAAAATCATCCATTGTCTTTAGGACCAATTGGAATGCATGGACGTGCTGAGGCAAATAAAATGATGACTGAAGCTGATTGTGTTCTAGCTATTGGAACAAGATTCTCTGATAGGTCAGTTGGAACTTTTGAAGAATTTGAAAGAGGGCTAAAAATTATTCACATGGATGTTGATCCAGCTGAAATTGGTAAGAACCAAACTGCACAGCTTGCAGTAATTGGTGATGTACGTGTTAATCTTAGAATTATGGTAAAGTTACTCTTACAAAAGGCAATTAAAAAAACAGAAGAAACTCCTTGGATAAAACATGTTAAAGAAACCCGAGCATACTGGAAAGAAAATTTGAAATTACATCCAGGTGAAATGGGATCTGCTAAAATTTTACGAAAACTCCGAGAATTGTTACCCAAAGAATCTATTGTAACTACTGAAGTAGGTCAACACCAAATGTGGGCCTCATTATTCTATGATGTCATTCAACCTGGAACTTTCTTTAGTTCTACTGGACTTGGTACCATGGGTTGGGGATTTCCTGCAGCAATTGGTGCCAAAGTTGCAAAACCTGATGTTCCTGTTGTAGATATTGCAGGTGATGGTAGCTTTGCAATGACTGAAAACTCACTTGCAACTGCAGTGCTAGAAGATATTCCTGTAATTGTATTTGTGTTAAATAATTCAATATTGGGTATGGTTGCTCAATGGCAAAGAACTTTCTATGATAGACGAATGATTGGAGTTCAACAACAAAGCAATCCTGATTATGTTAAATTAGCAGAATCTTATGGAGCTCAAGGATTAAGAGCACAATCCATGGATGAACTTGATAAGGCAATCAAAACTGCATTAAGCAGTGATGTTGCAACAGTTATTGATATTCCAATTGACCCTGAAGAAGATGTATTACCATTTGTTGCACCAGGAACTTCGCTTAAGGATATGATTTTACCATCTTAGTGATTAGTATGTGGGCAATTCTTTCTTTACTAGTTGAAAACAAACCTGGAATTTTATTCAAAGTCACTCATCTTTTCAGAGCTAGAAATTTCAATATTGATAGTATCTCAGTAGGTGTAACTGATAATCCTGATTATTCTAGAATGACTATTACCACAATCGGTGATGAGAAACAAGTAGATCAAATTGTAAAACAACTCGATAAAATGATTGATACAGTTGAAGTCAAGCATCTTGATGAGCACAAATCTGTCTATCGTGAACTTAGTCTTTTTAAGATTAAACTAAGTAATGCAAATGACAGTATGGAAATTAACAAATTAGCAAATGCATATGGAGGAAAAGTTCACAATGTCAAAAAAGACTCTATTATGGTCGAATTGACTGCAACCCCTGATCAAACCAGTGCTTTTGAAGAATTAGCAAAACCCTTTGGAATAATTGATGTTGCACGAACCGGTGTTGCAGCTTTGCAAAGGAGTGAATCATGAATATTAGAATATTTGATACTACATTAAGAGACGGAGAACAAACAATTGGTGTTTCATTATCTCCTGATCAAAAATTAGCTATTGCAAAAAAACTTGATGAATTAGGAGTTGATGCAATTGAAGCAGGATTTCCTGTAATTTCTGAAGGTGAATTAAAAGCAGTAAAGATGATTACAAGTGAAGGATTATCTTGTGAGATTGCAGGATTAACTCGAACTATCAAAAAAGATATTGATGCTGCAGTTGATGCTGGTTTAAACTATGTTCACACATTCATCGCAACTTCTGATATTCATTTAGAACACAAACTCAACATGACTCGTGATCAAGCATTAGAAAAAGCAATTGAAGCAGTAGAGTATGGAAAATCAAGAGGTCTTCAAGTTGAATTCTCAGCTGAGGATGCAAGTAGAACTGATAGAGAATTTTTGAAAAAAGTTTTTGGCGAAGTTGCAAAAGCAGGTGCTGATAGAGTTAACATTCCTGATACTGTTGGATATTCTACTCCTGAATACATGGCTGAAATTACCCGAGACACTGTAGAGGCAACAAAACTTCCAGTTAGTGTTCATTGTCATAATGACTTTGGATTGGCAGTAGCTAATGCATTATCTGGAATTCATGCAGGAGCTTCATGTGCTCATGTAACAATTAATGGAATTGGCGAACGTGCAGGTAATGCTTCATTAGAAGAATTATCCATGGCACTCAAATGTTTGCCATATGAACAAAAGTATGAGACAAACATCAAATCTGAAGCAATTTACGAAGCATCTAGATTTATCTCCAAAACTGTTGGAATTATAGTTCAACCAAACAAAGCAATTGTTGGTGCAAATGCATTTGGTCATGAATCTGGGATTCATACTCATGGTGTATTGAATAATCCTTTAACATACGAACCAATTAGTCCAGAACTTGTTGGAAGAAAGAGATGGCTTCAGATTGGAAAACATGCAGGAGTTCATGGAATGAATGCCATGCTTGCCGAATATGGTGTCAAACCAACAGAAGAACAATCCCAACAAATTTTAGATAAAGTCAAAATAATTGGTGACCAAGGAAAACAACTCACTGATGTTGAATTATTATCTATTGCAAGTGAAGTGATGGGTCAAAAAGATCTTAAAAGAATTGTACAGTTAACTGGTTTTTCAGTCTCTACTGGAATTGGAACAATGCCTTATGCATTTGTAAAATTAAACATAGATGGTGAGGATCATGTTGGAACTGATTATGGTGTTGGTCCAGTTGATGCTGCATTAAATGCAATTCAAAAAATAACTGGAAAACTTTCTGAAATTAGAATCAAAGATTATGGATTGGCATCAATTAGTGGTGGTTCTGGTGCATTGTGTGAGGTAACAGTCAAAGTTGAAGATGCATTGGGAAACAAAGTATCTGCAAAATCTGTCGGTGAAGATATTGTAACTACATCTGTAAAGGCAGTAATTGATGCCATTAATCGTATCATGCTCAAAAAATTACTTCAAGAAAAACAAGTAAACTAAATCCTAAAATTCCCATACTTTGATGTAAAATTATGTACAAAATCTCATTAATTACTGGTGATGGAATTGGTCCTGAGTTATCTGATTCTGCAGTTTCAGTACTTGAGACAATTAATGATAAACTTGATTTGAAATTTGAAATTACGCCATTACCTGCTGGTGATAAAGCATTAGAGCAGACAGGAAAGGCACTTCCTGATGAGACTGTATCTGCAATAAAACAATCTGATGCATGTATGAAGGCCCCAGTTGGTGAGAGTGCAGCTGATGTTATTGTAGTATTGCGACGAATGCTTGACTTGTATGCAAATATTCGACCATCAAAGTCCTATCCACACATGCCTGCATTACGAGATGATATTGATATGGTGATAGTTAGAGAAAACACTGAAGATCTTTACACTGGAAAAGAATTCAGTTTAGGAAATTCTGCAGTGGCTTTGAGAATAATTTCTGAAGATGCATCAAAGAGAATTGCAAAATATGCATTTGAAACTGCAATGCAACGTGACTCTATGAAAAAAGTTACTTGTGTTCATAAATCAAATGTAATGAGAGTTACAGATGGATTATTTGCAAAAGCTTGCGCTGATGTTGCAAAAAATTATCCTGATGTAACATTTGAGCAGATGTATGTAGATGCATGTGCAATGAACTTAATTCGTCAACCAGAACAATTCGATGTTGTAGTGACGACTAATTTGTTTGGAGATATCTTATCTGACGAATCTTCACAAGTAGTTGGAGGGTTAGGAATGGCACCAGCTGCTAATATTGGAGATAATTTTGCACTCTTTGAACCAGTACATGGTGCCGCATTTGATATTGCAGGACAAAACATTGCAAATCCATCATCATTTTTACTTTCAATTAAAATGATGCTTGATTGGCTAGGGAAAAAACACAATGATTCAAAATGTTTTGATGTTGCAAATAAATTGGAATCAACCATTTTTGATTTGGTAAAATCAGGTGTTAAAACTAAAGATATTGGTGGAGATAAGACCACTGTAGAGTTTACAAAACACATTACAGACAATTTGTGATAATTGCTAATTTTTATTAGTATGATTTTTCATTGATGTTTAATGGCTGATTGCTGTATTTGTAAAAATGCTCCTGGAACACTGAAAATTTCTGATGGTAATCCGAAATACAAAGGAAAACCTATCTGTAAAGAATGTCAAGGGTACAGAAAACTTTTGAAAGAAACAAAATAACTAGTCTGTTTTAGTTTTATTTTTTTCAGCCCATTTTTCATACATTTCAATTAATTCATCCACATCTTTTCCGTCTTCAGAATATGTCAGAATTACTCCAAATGTTCCTTTTTTGTCATGTCCGCGTGCAAAATAACCCCAAAATGAGTCTGGTAGTTTCTGGAAACTATTAGAGTCATGTGAAACTCCAATCAAATTATTTCCAATCACTTCTACAACTTTTTTTGCATCTTCTTGTTCAATCATGACTTGATGGATATTGTATTGGAATAAAAATCTGAATCTATGGTCTTAGTCTGTCAGGATCTCTTGGATACAAAACAACTTCACGTACATTATCAATTCCAATTAATGTAGTCATCAATCTGTCTAATCCCATACCCCAACCTGAATGTGGTGGCATTCCCCAATCAAATGATTTTAGATGGTCTGTAAATTGTGCAGGATCCAAATCTTGTTCTGTTAATCTTGATTTTAATAATTCTGAATCATGTAGCCTAGTTCCACCTGATGATAATTCTAGATATCCGTATTGCAAATCAAATGAACGTGATAGTGTGGCATCTTCATCTTTTTCTCTAATGTAAAATGGTTTTAGTTTCATTGGCCAGTCAGTCAAAAAGAAAAATCCTGGATGATTCTTTCCAATAATTCTTAGATGTGCATCCATCAAATCATCTCCAAACTCTACTTTTTCACCCTCTTTTTGTAATTCTTCTACACATTGATTGTATGTAATTCTCTCAAATGGTGATTTTGGAACTTCAATTGTATGTCCGATTGATTCTTGTTCTTTTTTACAATTTTCTGATGTGAATTTGTAAACATCCATCACTAGAGATTCTAGTACATCCATGACATCAGTATAATCCATAAATGCTGCCTCAATATCGATGCTGGTAAATTCAGTCAGGTGTCTTCCTGTATGAGAATTCTCTGCTCGATAAAAGTTTGAAATTTCAAATACTCTTTCTAATCCTAATGTCATCTGTTCTTTGTATAATTGTGGACTCTGTGCCAAGTATGCAGTGTCTCCAAAATAGTCTAAAGAAAATAAATCTGCTCCTCCTTCACTTGCACTACCAATAATTTTTGGTGTTGTAATTTCTATGAATTTTTTTTCTGCAAGTGTTTTACGTAATGATTGCAATACATGATGTCTAAGTTTGAAAATTGAAGCTGTTTTTTGATTTCTCATATCTAGTGCTCTGTGATTTAATCTTGTGTCAATGTTACTTTCTATTCTGCCAATTGGGTCTACTGGTAACGGATGGATTGCTTTTCCTAAAACTTCAATTTCTTCTGCTTTAATCTCAAAAGAAAAATCTCTAGCTTTTGTTTCTTGAACTATTCCTTTTACACTTACTACACTTTGACGATTAATTTCTCCTAGATTGTCATTTAATTCTCCCTTGACAATAACTTGAGAAATTCCTGAAACATCTCTTAGAGTAATAAATGACATTTTTCCTAATTTTCTTAAATCTTCAATCCATCCCCCAAGAACTACTTGTTTTCCAATCAAATCCTGAACTAATTCAGAAATATCGTGAGTTTTTACAAAAACCATCTTTTTTCACTTATCTTTTTACCTCAAATTCTATCTCAATGTCAAGGTTTCGGGCGTTTTTTACAATTTCTTTTACTCTTTCAGTATCTATTGGGAATCTTGGAGTCCATTTACCTGAAACAATGGCTTTTGTTTTTTGAACTCCTCCAGGAGCCCAAACTGAGTTAATTGAGAGAATTTTTGTTGGGAAAAACAGATCTTCAATGAATCGTTTGTCGGTTTCATCAGCCTCCACTAGCCATATTTTTCCTTTGAATTGATCTTGTAATGTCCTGTATAATGTACGACTCTGTCTAATTACCATGATGTCATTTTTGTCTAATGATAAAATGAAATTTCCATCAAACTCTTTGCAGGAATATAATGTGAAATTTTCAATTTCTTTGTTTGTTTTTGCAATTTTTGCAAGAATAATTGATGCATCAACATCAGATTGTGTGAGTATGCCTGCGTCTATTTTTCCCTCACATTGAGGACAAAGTACTGCATTTTTTGCATCAAAGCCACATATTGGAAGTTTCATTTGAATCGACTTTTATGATTTTGATAATGTTGTTTATATCCCTTGGTGAGAATAAAAAAATCAAGTTTGGATCTGAGAGGTTATGGAATTTTTTAAAGTTAATGGACTATCATCTACGTATTCCTCATCAAAGGGTCCAGTTTATGCAGTAGATGATGTGGATTTTTCATTAAATGATAAAGAATCTCTTGGTATTGCAGGAGAGAGTGCATGTGGAAAAAGCACTTTGGGATTATCTATAATTCGAATGCTTTCTGGTGGAAAGACCAAGGGTGACATATCATTTGACGATGAATCAATTTTGGATATGGATGAATCAAAATTTGATGAAGAATTTAGATGGAAAAAAATATCCATGATTTTTCAAGGTGCAATGAATTCACTAGATCCTGTTTTTACAATCAATGAACAGTTTATGGAAATTTTAAAGCAACATAATTTTGAAGGTGATTCTAAAAAATTAATTCTTGATGCAATGACTTCTGTTAGTTTACAAGAACATGTTCTAAAAAAATATCCTCATGAATTAAGTGGAGGAATGAAGCAACGTGTAATTATTGCAATGGCTCTACTTCTAAAGCCAAAATTTGTAATTGCTGATGAACCAACTACTGCACTTGATGTTTTGATTCAAGCTCAGATTGTCAATTTATTAAAAAATCTAAAAAAAGGCGGCATGTCTTTTATGCTAATTACGCACGATTTGGC